>JALZOI010000003.1 GCA_030857245.1 Myxococcota bacterium | reverse complement strand
GGCGAGGCCGCCGAGGCGAGCCGGCTGCTCGTGATGTTCGGCGGGTCGACCGCGACGGCGTGCGTGGCCTCGCTCCTGACCCCGCCGCGCTCGCTCGACGGCCTCGTCGAGTTCTATCGCCGCGCGCGCCCGCCGGGCTGGTGGGCACCGATCGCGCGCGCCGCGGACGACCCCCATCCCGACGGCGTCCGCCGCCTCGGCATCGGGATCCTGCGGGTCGCGTCCGCGACGCTGGCGCTGTTCTCCGTGCTGACCCTGCTCGGCTCGCTGCTCGCCGGCAGCGCGCCGCCCACGTGGTGCCCCTCGCGCGCCACGTGGTGGTCCCTGCTCGTCGTCCTCGCGGCCGCCGGGGTCGCCGTGCTGTGGAGGGCGCGGCACCACGACGGCGAGCCGCCGGGCCCGCCGACGTAGCATCGGCCAGCGGACCCAGCGAGGCTCGACGTTGACATGCATCGCCGCTGGGCTATATAATTATTCGGCAATGCACAACGAGGCACAGCTCACCGTCATGTTCTCCGCGCTGGCTGATCCGACGCGCAGAGCGATCCTCGCGCGGCTCGCGAAGGGCGAGGCGACCGTGTCCGAGCTCGCCGAACCGTTCGGCCTGCGCCAGCCGACGATCTCCAAGCACCTGCGCGTCCTCGAGGAGGCGGGCTTCATCCGGCAGGGGCGCGATGCCCAGCGGCGCCCACGCAGCCTCGTCGTCGGCGGGCCGCTCCAGGACCTCGACGCCTGGCTGCGGCCGTTCCGCGAGCAGTGGGAGCGACGCTTCGATGCGCTGTCGTCGTTCCTCGACAAGCAGGCGAAGCGCGCTCCCAAGAAAGGAGATCGGCGATGAGCACGGCAGGACCAACGACGACCACGATCGATCGCGAGACCTTCACGATCACGTTTCGGAGGACGTTCGCCGCCCCGCGCGAGGACGTCTTCGCGGCCTGGACGCAGCCCGAGCAACTCGCCGCGTGGTGGGATCCGAGCGGCGCGCCGCTCGCCGAGTGTGTCATCGACCTGCGCCCGGGGGGCGGCTTCCGGTTCGTCAACCGGGAGGCGCACGGACCGCCCTTCGCGGGCGTGTACCGGATCATCGAGTCACCATCGCTGCTCGTGTTCGATGCGCTCGGCGCGGTCGGGACCGTCCAGCTCGTGGACGCCCGCGGCGCGACCGACATGGAGGTGACGATCCGCTGCGGCTCGGCGGAGCACCTCGAGCAGCTCGTCAAGCTCGGCGTCAGCGACGGCACCGATCGGACGCTCGACAACCTCGTCGCGCACATGGCCCCGAAGGCGGAGTAGCGATCCGTGAGCGGCCGAGCGGCCTGTCGGTCGAGCGGCCTGTCGTGTCGGTCGAGCGGCCTGTCGTGTCGGTCGAGCGGCCTGTCGCGTCGGTCGAGCGGCCTGTCGTGTCGGTCGAGCGGCCTGTCGTGTCGGTCGAGCGGGATAAGGGATTCGAACCCTCGACTCTCAGCTTGGGAATGCAAGATAGGCCCTGTCGTAGAAACCACTTAGTAAGCAACTCAACATCTTAACCGCGTCGTCCTGTCCCAAGGCGTTGCGTGTTTGAGCACTCAAAGTGGGGTTCGCGGTGGGGTCGTTCTTGCGAGTTCTCGACGGAGATTTTTGGGCGTTTTCCGACCTTCAGCTTAACCAGCTGAGGGTCGCGATTTTCGTCAACGATTTGCGTCATGCGATTTTCTTCGAGGAGTTCGCCGAATAGACGGTGGGGTTTCGGTGGGGTCCGGAGGTCGTTGGCTAGCTCATGTCGGCGTGTTGGCGCGCTCGCCGAGGATCCGTCCCTCGATGGACCTCACGTGCCACAGCGGGTCGATGTCGCCCTTGATGAGCTTCCCCGTCCAGAAGCATCCTACCGAACGGCGGTTCGCCGCGTGCAGCGCTTTCATCGTGGGCGTCGCTGCCTTGCGCTCCGCGAACGTCGCGATGACCTCGGCCATGGTGAACGCGAAGTCGGTCCTGTTGACCCACGCGATCGCGGCGAGGGCTACCCACCGGTCGGGATACCTCGCGCCGATCTCGTTCCACGTAAGGTACTCGCCGGGCGCCGCAGCTTGGCTCGTGACCACCTCATCTGTCATCGGCCGGCTCGCTTCCGCCGCTTGGCACGGCTCTTCTTCGGGCGCGGCCGTCGCGGCTTCGCGGTCGAGGTTGGAGTGATCTCGACCGGGACATCGACGCCGAGCGCCAGCCGTTCGCGCGCGGCCTTGATCGCGCGATGCAGCCGATCTTCGAGGACGCCGCGAGGCGGCAGCTCGGTAAGGTACTCGGCGACGTGGATTCCTCGTGCGTCGAGGTCGAGAACCTCGACCGTCTCGCGCTTCTTGCCGGCGCAGAGAATGATCCCGAGCGGCGCTTGCTCGGAAGGCTGGCGCTCGTGCTTGTCGAGCCAACGTAGGTACAGCTCTACTTGGCCGGAGTCTGCGGCCTTGAAGTCGCCGAGCTTGAGCTCGATCGCGACCAGCCGCTGCATTCGCCGGTGGAAGAACAGCAGGTCGAGGTAGTGGTCGTCGCCGTCGAGCGTGATCCGCTTCTGCCGCTCGACGAACGCGAAGCCGGTGCCCAGCTCCAGCAAGAACCGCTCGATCTCACGCAAGATCGCTGACTCGAGATCCTTTTCGCTGTACGTGTCGGCCAGCTCGAGGAAGTCGAGCATGTACGGATCGCGGAACACCAGCGTGGGGCTCAACTCGTTCTTGTCGCGGAGCGCCGACAGCTCCTTGCGGATGAGCGTCTCAGGCTTCTTCGACAACGCCGTGCGCTGGTAGAGCATGCTGTCGATGCGCTCGCGCAGTTGACGCACGCTCCATCGTTCGACGCGGCACATCTCGGCGTAGAACTCGCGCGCCAGCGTGTCCTTGATCGGAAGCAACTCGACGAAGTGGGACCAGCCCAATTGTCGCGACAGCGTCGCGACAATCTTCTCGTCGAAGAACGTGGACGCGAACTGGACCATCCGCCTCACCGACTTCTCGTTGAACCCGCGGCCATACCTCGCTTCCAATTGTCGCGACACTGCCGCGACAATCTGGCGGCCGTATTCGGCTCTCCGCTCCTCCAAGACCTCGGTCTGCACGCGGTGACCGATCTGCCAGTGCAGCCGAACGAGAGTCGCATCGGCGACGGTCGCGACGTGTCGGCGGGCCTCGTCGATCAATGCTCCGAGGTCGCGCACGAGCGAGGGGACGTTGACGTCCTCGCCGAGTGCGACGGCTTCGGGCGATTGTCGCAGCGGTGCCGGCGTCTTCCTGAGAGCCTTCGTCATGTGGACCGCTCCCCCGGCCGAAGTTCAGAGACTCCATCTGGCCGGGCGACGAGAAGATCCAGGAAGTCATCTCGGAACTTCTGCAGGTGGCCCAGTAGCGTTGTCTCGTCCGGGACTGCGGCGACCGCCTCCGGTTTCACCGAGGCCCGAAGTATTGCGTGCAGCATCACCGCGTGTGGGGGGCCGACCGGAATCTCGTTACTGACGGTCGGCTGGCCGAGTTCCCTGAGTCTTTCGTTAATCGAACGCCACATGTCCCAGACCAGACCGGCACGGCGATCGGTCCACTGCTTGTCGGAGTCAAAGAACTCCTGCATCGCAGGCCGCTTCCAGCGAATGGTCTGCGTGTGGCTGAGTGCGTCGCGATGGTTGCGTAGGTCCATTCGGCGGCGAACGGTCGCGACAGCCGCGGACATCATGCCGTGCTCGTCCTTAAGTGCCTCGGCAATGCGCACCACGGATCGCTCCTCAAGCGCACCCAACGCGATGTACTGGAACATGTTCGCCGGATTCCAAGCGAACAGAGCTTTGTGCTGGAAGAAGTACAGCGATGCGGCCTGCGTCACGATTGCGGCTTGAATGGCGAACGAGACATCGAGGCTGATAAAGAGTGCCCAAGTCGACAGATCCTTCGCTTCTCTTGCCGCGAGCCCTTTCAGGTCCAAGCCAGCCTGCTCGAGTCGCTGCCTGATATGGGCAGTGTCCTCGTTTGGCTGGCGCGGTCTCGAACGCTCCCACTCCAGGGTGACTACGAGGTAGCCCTTGTCGGCCGCTGCGGCGCGTTTCCTCGCGTCGTAGATCTTGCGCTGTTCTCCGCGGTCGACTCCGCTCACCGTCATCACTCCGGGCTTGTCGAAGTGCGGGGTCGACTCGCGATGCTGATCTTCGTCAACTTCGACTATCAGCATGCGGTCCTCCCACACCGCATCGAATGGCAGCATTGCGGCTCGACCTGTGCTCGAGCTGACGTCGCCAAGGGCCCATTCGAAGCGTTTCTCACGCTCAGCGGGACCGAGCATCGTCTCTACGAGATCGAGAACGTAGTTGGCAATCCGGGTCATCGGAGCGCCTTGTTGGTGTTGCGGTAGATGCTTCTGCGGATCGGCGCGTGCGCTTTGCCTTCGCCGCGAGCTCGTCGACCGGGGCTAGATTTCGCCAGGTGGCTGTTCATCGCGGACTCATCGGTGAAAAGAATGTGCCTCTCACGCGAGAGGACTCGTGCCCCAGAACCGAAGCCTTGCTCCCTGCTGATATCCATCAGCAGAGGCAAGAAGGTCGGCCACCTCTTGCTTTGGCGTTGTACTGATTGCGGGTTGCACGACGATGACCTCGAAGTCGACGCGGGTCACATCAGCTAGCGACGTTTTCAGCACGGTTGGATCGCCGACCACGAACTTGGACGTCTTGGTGGTGACCGTTCGCTGCATGAGCTGAGTGATGAGCTTTTGCGGCTCCAACCAGCGGCGGCATTTGATCGACTGACCAAGAACCTCGTACAGATCATCGACGCGCTCGTTGGGCACGGGCGCCGTCTTAGCTGGCGGCTTCGGACCACGTGCGGCCTTGCAGTGAAACAGCTGCACGAGAACACGCTCGGCCTGAGATCTAACAGCCACATAGTCGGCGACCTCGTTGCTCGAGTCGTCGAAGAACAACACACTCACCTTCTCGCTCTTTAGCCTCGACTCGACGTACTCGAATAGGGACCTCGCGTACTTACGTCCGCGTCCAGCGGCAGGCTTCTCCAGATGTGGGTTGATACCTCCGGCTGCCCAATCGATCGCCTCAATCTGATCGCGAATCGCGAGGACATTGCCTCCCGGCGCGCTGCTTAGGTTGTCGCCAACCACCGTAGAGAGATCGTTCAGAAAGAACGTCGGAGGATGCGCGTTGAGGAACGCAACGAACAGATCGTCTCCGCGCTGGCCCGTTGCGTCCGTCAGTGTTGCCGCACGCGCGAAAGCGTTGCCCCCGGTGAACTGGGGCACCTTCGTTATGTCGTACTTGATGGGAATTGACAAATTCCCGTCGGAGAACACCAAGCTCAGTTCCGTCGACGTCTGCGACGGCAGCACAACTACCTCTAGGTCAAGGAGCCATGCTGAACGATGGCCCATCGCGACATGAGCGGTCGGACGTGAATAGGCAGCTGCCGGGAGGTCTGCACCTACGACGACACTCGGCAAAGTAGCAAGCCGGGAGGGCACCCCGAGTCGCTCAAACATCGACCGCGCTGGCATCGGGCGGTCGTCGCGGAGCTTCTTCGCCGCAGCGCGAAACCACGTGAGCAAAGCAGCGATCGGGGCGTATTTGTTACTCCAGATCTTGGATGCGGTACTGAAGCCGATGACTGTCCCGCTGCCGTTCTCAGTTCCGGAGCACATCGCGTGGCCCTGGTCATATGTCGCAGTATCCACCGCGTCGATATCGCGATCGACTGAGGAGCCGCTCGAGATCCGGTAGGACTCGCCGACTCCGCCAGTAGCGCCTGCGCGGTTCCGCATGCCGGCGTTAAATATCTTGAGACTGTCTAGTCCCTTTAGTACGCGGTTCACTTCGTCGGGAGCAAGACGACGGTAGACCTGTCCCGCGACGCTTTCGATGATGGCGTCGTAGACGGTGTTTACTCTGCGGGTCGTGCACACGAACACGAGTTTCGCGTCCTGGACGTAGTGCACGACCGCGAGATCGTGCGTAACGTCAGCAAGCACGTCGCTATCAGACCACTTGTTGCGTACCGTCTGCTGCCACACACACACCAGCGTGCTTTGCTCCGTATTCACGTCGGTGAAGAGAGCGCGCGCCCCCGAAGGAAGTTCCAGTTCAACGTCAAGTTCGGGGGGCTCGAGAACCTCGTAGACTTTGGCGTGCACGAACGGTCGCAGGGACCACAGCTGGGCTCGCGTGATCTCAGCTTGGTCGTCATCAGCCTCTCCGCCAACCGGTGAGAAGCCGTCGATGACCTTGCGGGTTTCCTTTTCCACGTCGATGCGCGCGCGACTCATGTCCTCGACGATCTCGTTCCATTCCGCGCCCGGAACGAACAATCGCGCTGCTTCGCCAGCTACCTCACCAGGGATTGCGAAGAACGTCGCCGTTCCAAGTTTTGAATCTTTCGTGCGGGCGAAACGCCCGATGAACTGCAAAGTGACTGCGAGCGTCTTGTGCGGGTGGTGCAGCGCCGCCACCTTGAGGTTCGGCAAGTCGAAGCCCTCGCCGAGCATATCGACGGCGATGACACCTTCGAGTTTGCCGCTCACCAAGTCTGCGACCGCCCGCTTCACGTAGGCTGACGAAAGACCTGAATGGATTACCTTGAGCTTCAGCTTCGTCGATGCATACGCGCGCGCTATCTCCGTAGAGCGCGACCTCGATTCCGCACGGACCACGAGTCGGTGATCTAGACCCGCGGCTTTGTCGGCGCGCAGCTGCGCAGCTGCGGCGGTGGCGATCGCCTTGTCGTCGCCCGGTTCAGCTTTGACCGGACAGAATTTGAGTTCGCCGTACACCCCGTCTCGCCGAGCACGCGCCAGTTCGTAGGTGAAGATCAGGTCGCCCGGAATTCGTCGTTGGTCTCGCCGGAAGGGCGTAGCTGTGAACTGCACCTGGCGCGCCTTCGGAAAAGCCGCAGCGATCGCCGCGTAGCTAGGTGCGGCGCGATGGTGCGCCTCGTCGAACAGAATGAGGTCGAACAGGTCAGTTGGGGGCTCGGCCACATCCGGAAGTCCCGGACTGATCGACATCGGGACGCCTATTACGACGTCATACTTCGTGAGGCTAGCCCAACCCTTCTTCGTCGTAATCCGCTTCGTGACTTCGTGAACAAGCGGACCCGGATCGGTGGCTCCAAGTGCGCCGAGTTCTCGCAATGGTTGCAGCGCCTCGAACTTCTCCACCAGTTGTTCGCGGAGTAACCGGTTCGGCGAAACGACCAGAACGCGAGTCGCGCGCAGCACGATTGCGCTGGCGATCATGACGGCCGTCTTTCCCGATCCGGTCGGCATGACGACGAGCGCCGGCTGTATTGAATCCCAGAAGTGCGCAGCCACCGCGTGGATGGCGGCGATCTGCGCGTCGCGCAGGCCGCCCCCCGCGGCTCCGGGTGGAAGGCGGATCGTCTTCGACAACGACTCGAACACACCCATCGGCTACCGTCCCCTCCCCTCGAAAAGAGGGAGCTTCGTACGCAGTCGAGGTTCGAGCTCGATGAGCACTTCAACGTCTGCCGCCGCGTATGCGATTTGCTCGGGTGTGAGCGGACGACGCGTCCAGTTCGACGCCTGCTCGTTCTTGCTGAGGTTGAGCTCAAGCTCGCGCGCCACGACAGCCGCGAGGCCGTGACCGCCGAGGAGAGTGCGTCCGTATTCCCTGCGCGACGCTTCTAGGGTGTCGAACACCGCCGTAATCTCAAGTCCCCACTTCGCCAGGATCCGCCGCTCGAACTTGGCGTTGTGGATGACCTTGATGATGGTATTGCTGGAGAAGACCGCCGCGAGCGGGAGGAGGTTCGGCAACCGGAGCGCATCGATGATCCACGTTCGGGTCTTGGTGCCGATCTGGACGAGGCAAAGCGACGAGAAGTCGAGCGCCGTCTCGACGTCGAGTGCGATGACGTCCTCCTTTAGTAGCAGCTCGACGAGGCGCTCGAGCCCGGAGACCGAGTCGACCCAGGTGATCGGGTTCCTCGGCTGGAACGTCCCGGCCATCGGGGGGAGCACGAGCGCGGGCGAGATCTCCGGGATGACGTCCACGGCGCCGTCGCCCAGGCGCGGAGCGGCGAGACCCTCGCGCGAGGCGTAGTGCATCTGCACGACGAACCGCAGGGTTCCCGCGAGGTCGAGGAACTTCTCGGCGAGCAGCCGGTCTTCAGCCTCGGACGGGAGACATGGCTGGAACTTGCTCACCACGCCGCGCGCCATCGAGTGGGCTTTGGCGAACACGATCGGCTCCCAGGTCAGCGTGCGGAGCTGGCGAAGGGCGTCGTTGGTCTCGGCGAGGCCGCAATCCTTCGAGCGGAGGCTCAGGTTCCCGGCGACCCACTTCTTGTGGGTCAGGTGTTCGAGGCCGGCCGCGAGCACGCGATTGATCGCGCCGCCCGCGAACGTGTGCCACACGACGCCCGCGTCCGTGGCGAACTCGATTGGCGCGGCGGCGAGCCCGAGCAAGTCCGCATAACCCTCGCGAACGGACCGCAGCTCGGCGAGCGCGGCGGGCGTGAACTTCGCGCCGACCTCGTCGTCGTTCGCCAACGTCTCGCGGATCGCCTGACAGATCTCGAACGAGACGACGCCTGGGGGGCCAAGCCAGTTGGGCACGCCACCTGCGTCGGCGGGCCGAACGCTCATCGTCGCGCGTTGCCAGTCGATCTGTGCGACCTGCCAAGCGCGGCCACCGAGGCGGAAGCAGAGAGGGCCCTTCTGCTCGTCGTGACCCTGAACAAATCGCGCTTGGATGTGGCCGACCTCGTCGCGCCCGAACATCACGCGGAACATGGGTGGCGAGCTGAACACCGCGTACAACTCGAAGAAGTGCCGGCGTCCGTAGAGCTGCTCGCCCTTGGCGCCGAGCGAGAGCAGGCCGTCGGCTTCGTACAAGATCTGCCGCGACAGCATCGTGAACAGCAGGGAGTGCAGCTCGTCCTCGTCGATACCGTTGAAGGGATACGCCTCCTGCACCCACTCCATGACCTTGTGACGCGAGATGCCGCCCTCTTGGAGCGAGAGCGCCATGATCTGGTGCGCGAGGATGTGGACGGCGTTCTCGGCAGGCCGGACGTCCTCGACCCAGCCACGCGCGGCGAGCCGTGCGATCGCGGCGGCCTGGAGCAGCGACTCCGAGTTGGTGCACAGGAACGTGGTGTTGGCCCTGCGGCCCTCGCGGCGTCCGGTGCGACCGAGACGCTGGAGGAACGACGCGACGCTGCTCGGTGCGTCGATCTGGATGACCTGGTCGAGGTCGCCGACGTCGATGCCCAGCTCCATGGTCGCAGTGCACACGATCGCCGTGTTCTCGCCGCTCGCGAACTGGCGCTCGGCGAGCTCCCTCTCCTCGCGGCTGACCGAGCTGTGGTGGATGAACACCTCGACGCCACTTCCGCCGAGAGCGTGCGCGACCTTCTCGGCGTTCGCGCGGCTCTCGACGAACACCAGGCTCTTTCTGCCGCGGCCGATCGCCACGACCTCGCGGGCGACGTCGCCCACGTCGTCGAGGTGTGCGATCGAAATGTCCCGGTCTGCCAACGGGCGCGGCGGATCGACGAGCCGGAACGGCCGGGCGCTCGAGCCCTGCATCCACTGGCCGATGACGTGTGGGTTGCCAACCGTGGCAGATAGACCGAGGCGCTGGATGTCGCGCCCGACGAGTTGCACGATGCGCTCGAGTAACGCCGCGAGGTGCGCGCCGCGGTCGTCGCCCGCGAACGCGTGGACCTCGTCGATGATGACGGTCTGGAGCCCGGCGAGCAGCGCCCGGGCATCGGTCTTCTCGCTGATCATCATGACCTCGAGAGACTCGGGCGTGGTCATGAGGATGTGGCTGGGGGTCGCCTTGAACGTCTTCTTGCGCGCGTCGGAAACATCGCCGTGCCACTTGAACGCGGACAGCCCAACCATCTTTGCGTAGCTGCCGAGCCGCTCCTCCTGGTTGTTGAGCAGCGCGCGGATCGGGCAGATGTACAGCGCGGATACCGGAGGCGGTGCTTCCGTGAGGATCTGCGACAAGACCGGGAACATGCTCGCCTCGGTCTTGCCGCCGGCGGTCGGTGCGAGCACGACCGTGTTCGCACCGTCGAGCACGGCGTCGATCGTCAGCTCCTGCACTGGGCGTAGTGACCGCCAGCCGAGATCGTGGATGATCGCGTGCTGGAGGTGCGGGTGGAGGCGGTCGAGGCCCGCCATGGTTAGCCGTCCAGCCGCTTAGGCTTGCGCGACCCCGTCACCTGCGGCGCCTCGTCCTCGCCAGGTTGGGCCGCGGTGTCCAATGCCGAGTCTTCCTCGACGATCTCGACTTCGCGACCATGCTTCGCGGCGAGCTCCTCGGGGGTGAGCTTGCTATCGGCCAGGTCGAGCTTGTAGTTCGCCGCGGGATCGTAGTCGGCGTGGATGTCGACTCGATCGAGGACGTCGATTAGCTCGCGCAGAAACAGCCGAGGCGCGAGCGTGACCTTACCGCGAAAGCCCGCGGTGACCTGGCCGACGAGTGCGCGCAGGAACGTGTCGTCGACTCGCGTGGCAACGCGGCTCGCGTTCTTCGCGGGGTAGAGGTCACGCACGCGGGTGCCCACGGTCAGGAGTCGGTCGTCGTTGAATGGCATCAGCCGCACCTGAGGGGAGCGCATGTTGTCCCATCGCGCGTCATCGGCGAAGTTGACGTGCACGCGCTGGTGCAGCGGCGCGAGCGCCTTGAGGCCTTTGTAGCCCTCGAAGAAATCGCGCGTCCCGGTGATCACCAGGTACAGCCCAGGCAGCTCGTCCTTGCCGATCATGTCCATCAGCTGGCGGAGTGCGTTGAGCGACTTCTCGCGGGTCTGGAGGTTCATCCGTTGGATCGTCTCGACCTCGTCGAGCACGACCACCAGGCCGGCGTAGCCCGACTGCCGGAGCAGCTGGAGCAGCCCGGCGAGGAACGTCAGCGACGATTGACCATCGACCTTGCCCTTCACGCCTGCGACCTTGAGGACCGATCTATCGGTGTGTGGCTGGCCGGCGAGCCACGCGAGCAGCCCCTGCGCCGTGGCGAAGTCGCTCTCGTGGGTCGCGCGGTGGTACGCGCGGAGCACCTGCGCGAAGGCGGGGTTGCGCTTCGAAAGATCGGCGAGTTTGTCTTCGAGCCGCTGCTCGGTGGCATCGGCGAACGCCGGATCATCCTCGCTGATCCCGCGCAGCCGCGTCACTTCGTCGCCGACCTGGTAGAGCCAGCCCTCGACGATCGCCTGAAACGCGTTGGGCCCGTCGGCGTCGGTCTCGAGCTTCTCGATCAGGCGTCGGTAGACCATCTCGAGGTGATGCAGCGGCGTGTCGTTGATCGAGATCTGAACCTCGGAGGTCGCGAACTTCCGCTGCCGTGCCTTCGCGCATAGGTAGCGCGCCGCGAAGGTTTTGCCCGTGCCGTACTCGCCGCGGATCCATTTCGACTGACCCTTGCCCTGGGCCACGAAGTCGAGCTCCTCGTTGACGACGTCGACCAGCGCGTCGAGACCGGTCGCGAAGTACTCCAGGCCGGCGCTCGGCACGAGGCCGCTGCGCAGCGCATTCACGATGGCTTGGGACTCGGGGACGACGCCCATCACTGACCTCCATCGTTCGCGGGCTTTGATTGGTAGCGATACATGGTCTCACCGCTGGGCAGCACCTCGTCGGTGAACAGAACCTGGCCCTCCGCGTGGAGCGTGCGGCGGAGCGCGCGCATGAGGCCGTTGAGCCGCCCCGGGTTCTTCTTGAGCCGCTCGGCCAGCTCGCTCGCTCGCGCTGAGCCGGTCTCGCGGAGCAGGACCAGGATCGACTTCTCGTCGACGCTGAGCTTGTCGAGCAGCGCCGCCGGTAGCGGCAGCGACGACGCCTTGTCCGCGGGGTTGAACAGAGACAGCTGGGGTTTGGGCTTGGTGGGCAGTTCGTCCGACGGCGGTGGCGTGAGCAGCGGTGGTGCGATCGGCTTGGTGGCAGCGACCATGCTGACCTCGGCAAGCGTGCCGCCCCCGTACCACCAGGCGGGCTCGTCGGCGTACAGGCCATCGCGCTCGATCCACGCGAGTGGGACCACGACCTCTTCGAGCCCGACGCCGCCGTGGAACCCGACCTGCGGTCCACCGAGGTACGCACCCGAACGCCAGGCGAAGGCTCGCCGCTCGGGCGGCCCACCGAGCCCGGCGACATCGATCTCGATGAATCCCTCGGGCACCGGGTCGTGCTTGCCGAGCGGGAGGTAGCGCGGGGTCTTGCCGTTGCCCATGCGGAGCGACTTGTCGACGTACGGGCTATGCCCGTGATCGGCGGTGACCAGCACGCGGCGCCCCGCCTTTAGAGCCACGCGCAGCGCCGGCTTGAACGCGGTGATGTCCTCCGGTGCGATCTTCACCATCGCACCGGTGTTGGAGGAGCCGATCTGATCGTCGACCGCGTTGAACACCACGCTGACGACGTTCACGCTGTCATCGTTCAGCGCAGATAGCAGCGCCTGGCCACCGTCGGCGAGGTCGCCCTTGAGGAACAGCTTCCGCGTCCGGCTTCCAAGCGCGGCGTTCTGGTTGAACCGCGCCTTGTCGGTCTTGGCCTCGTCTTGGTCACGGAACACGGTCTCGGCAACAAGCGGGTCGTTGGGCAGCTCACCGAGAAAGATCGCTCCTCGCGCGTGGCTCGTGATCGTGGGCAGAGGCGACAGCGCCGGCAGGCCATGAACGTGGCCGCTCATGTCGGACTTGATCCCGAGCGGGAACGAGCTGTCCTGCGCGAGCGAGTACAGCAACTCGAGGAACACCGGGTAGCTGCACCCATCGAGGACGACCAGGAACAACCGCGCGTCTGGTTCGCTCTGCCACAGCGGCGCCACTGTGCGCTTCCAGAGCCGATGCAGCGGCGTCAGGCCCTCACGATGCAGAGCAGCCTCGTAGCCGCCGGCCAGTGTCTCGGCGAATTGCCGGTTCTCGCGATCGCGGCGCTCACGATACGTTGCAAGCAGCTTCGCGGCCTCGGCGTGGAAGTGAACGCTGCCGGCGAGCGCGCGGCGCAGGTGCAGCACCGCGAGGTCAGCGAACGCGCCGACGCGCTGGTAGTCGCGCGTCTGCTCCAGCAGGTCGGTCTTCGGTGTGAATGGTTGATCGAGGTAGCGCGAGATCCGCGCCATTGCTTCGAGCACGGCGAGATCGCCGCGGTTCATGCGCGCGGCGCGGTGGCTCGTGAGCCACGTGATGTCGGCCGCGCTGATCGCCTTGCCCGCGGCGGCTTGCTGCGCGAGCGCGTGGCAGCGATCGGAGAACGCGAGCGGCAGCACGCGGCTGGTCTGGAGCTGTGTCGGCGTCAACGCCTCGCGCCCGACGCGGTCAGCCCCGGCGAGCAGATCGGCGCCCGCTTCGCCGAGCAGTCCGAGCGTGTCCTCGGCGAGCCGCGCGACGGTGCGGCGCAGGATGCGGCGATCCATCTCGATCGGCGGCTCGGTGGCGGCCCTCCATAGCGGCCCCCATGCCGGCTTGGGAAGCTCCGCGGCCTCGACGGTCAGCACCGCGCCATGCACGACCAACTCGCGCAGTCGCGTCTCCGGTTCGGCGAGCGCCCACGCGAGCAGCCGGCCTTCATCGCCGTGGAGTGCTGGCATCGCGTCGCGCACGAGCTGGCTGATGTTCGGAGACCAGAGCGGCGGCTCGGCCACCCATACTGCAAGCAGTTGCGCCGGGCTCGCCGTTCGCACCTTCTCGCCGACACTGACGTCCACCAGTAGTTCCGTCAGCAGTTTGCGATCGACGACCGTCGGCAGCGTCCGGTGGCTCATCGCGAGCCCGAGTCGATCGACGTTCTCTAACGCCAGCTGCTGCATGTACGGCGCGTCGGCGCCGACCACACGGACGCCTAGCACGACTTCAAGCACGTCGTTCACGGACAAGACGTGTACGCGCTGGTTCCGTGCGCGGCGCAATAGATCAGGCGCGGCCTGGATCCGGCGCGCGAGCTCCTCGGGCATGACTGCGATGAGCGGCGCGCCCTTGGCCTTCCACAACAGATGCCGCAGGCCCAGCTCGGACGACACGCGATGCACGCCGTAAGAACCCTTCGGCGTCGGCATCTGGTCCGGGAGGTTCTCGAGCCCTTCTCCATCGATCACGAGCACGTAGCCCGTCTCGCTGGCACCGCCAGCTTGATCGAGGATCCGCCGCAGCAGGAGCTGGGCTGCGCTCACCCATTCTCCTTGGTGCGAACGAGCGTGACGGTGATCGGCTTAGTGCCCTGGCTACCGAGCGCCTTCTTCACCTCGGCGAGGAACGAGGACACCTCGTCGGCGTCGGTGGGGTCGAGCGTCTTCGTCACGAGCACCGAGTTAGGTGCGGGCTGCACACTCCCACCGGGTGTCACATTCCCACCGCTCGTAGAGACGCCGCCGCTCCCCGTCGACACGACGCCTCCGCCGCCGACCGGCTGCTGAGGCCGCGCGACGAGCTGCTTGATCAACTCCTGCGCCTTCTTGTTCCAGCTCGCGATCCACTCCTTCGTGATCGGCTGCTCGGCCTGCGTCGCGGCGAGTCGTCCTTCCAAGGCGACCTGGTGGCTGTGGACCTCGGTACCAATCTCGGCGTGCCCCCCGCCCGCGGTGAGTGTTGCGCGCGCGTCCTCATTGAGATCGCCGAGCGCGTCGCGCAGCGCCTCTGCCTGCTGCACGATCGCGCGCACCGGATCAGAGGCATCGTCGGGCCACGCTGCGAGCAGCTCGCTCAGCACTTTGTGGCTGTCCGTGGTGCTTTGCGCGAGCGCCGCGAGCCGCGTGTTGGCCGTCGACAGCTCGGTGAGCCGGTCGCCCTTCGCGAGACCGAGATGCACGAGACGCGCATGCAGCCCCTGCACCACCGTGCGCTTCGTCTGCCCCTTTGCGCGCAGCGCGGCCATGAACCGGTCCTGGCCTTGGAGAGAGCGATGCGCGGCGGGCCGCGGCTCGTCGAACAACTGGTTGCCGAGGTCGCGCAGTCGGTGCCAATCGGCCGCGCTCACCAGCTTGCCGCGCTGGAGCCGGATACGAGTTGTCGGCGACATGCCGATGCGAACATCGACCGGCTCGCCGTTAACGTCCTGCAACGCGCGGTGGTCCTTCTGGCACAAGAAGCACAAGAACATATCGACCACGAGCGGCTGAAGCCCGTAGGTCTCGCGCAGGTGGTCGGCGATCGGTGTCCACGCCACCGTGTCCTGATCGGTCCGCTGGAGTACGTCCTTGATGTAGCGAGAATCGAGGCGCAGCGAAGCCTTGGTCTGTCCGAGGTTCACGAGCTCGAGCGGCTGGCCGAGCGTCTTGAGCACCTTGCCGACGTTCTCGTCGTAGGCGACCGATACGCTGCCCTCGCCCGCGTCGACCATCCAGCCCAGCAGCGCTTCGAGATCCTGCTTCTTGGGCTCGGCGAGGAACGTCGGATGCTGCGGATAGCGGCGGTCCATGAGAAGTGCCGCGATGTGCTCGAGGTTTTCGGCGAGCGTCTCGCGCGGGCGGCTCGAGTCGACGTCCGAGATCAACGCGAAGAACTCACCGTGGCGGACGTAGACCTCCTTCAGCAGCTCGTCGAGCTGCCCTCCGAGCGACTTCTCGCGGATGCTCGCCTGCTCGAGGACCTTGTTCTTGTCCTGCGGGCCGAGGGTCTCGATCAGGTCCTCTTGACCCGCGTCGCTCAGGAGGTAACGCACCGCCGCCAGCTCGGTCAGCACGCCCAGCTCGGTCGGGCTCATGTGCCGCGGTAGCCAGCAGACCGAATATACGAGCCCCTTGTTCTTGCGCACGTTGGCCGCGCGCAGACGATCTTCGTCGACCGTGTGACCGGGGTCGTCCCACGGATAATCGACCAGAACCTTGAACGCGCCCTCGGGTGTTGCGAAGTCGTCGTACGACATCTCGCGGACGTTGCCGAGCTTGAGCCGACCGCGCCGCTTGGTGCGCCGCCAGTTCAGGTCCCAATCGCCGTCGTTGGCCCCGCCGTCCTCGAAACCCTTCGTGTCGGCGACACCGAGCGCCTCGCGCAGCGCCGCCCAGAACACCTTGAACCGCTGCGCTGGGTTGTCGACCTTCGAGCGTGCGCGCCCGAGGATCTCGCCGAGGCTCACGCGCCCGAGAACGTAGCGGACGATCGCGGTCTTGCCGCTGCCGGCCACCTGCAAGTCAGGGACGCGCTGCTGGAGCGTCAACAGATCTGTCTCCGCGACACGCACCTGGCCACGGAACGTCTCGCCCTCGACGTCGACCGCGTTGAGCTGCACGAGCCGCTCGATGGTGAGCCCGCCCTGTTTGAGGCGCGGCGAAACCTCTGCGAGCAACACGGTCTTCACGAGCTGATCGAGCGCGCGACGACGCTCCTCGGGCCATTGCTCGCCAGCCTCCTCGGCGGCCTTCGCGATCTGCACCATCGCCGGTGCCAGTCGCGAGTAGTACTGGTGGTGGATGTCCTGCATCAGCTCCACCTTCTTGCTCGCCTCGACGCCGGACTCAGGGAAGATGGCAGGGAAGGCGGAGCCGACCGGTAGGAACTCGCCGAGCGGCAGCGTCGGGTAGTGGATGACGAGCAGCTCGTACAGCAAGCGCAACGCCGAGCGCTCACGCTGCATGAGCGACGTGACGTCGACGAGCATCTCGATCAGCGCCGGATGGAACGGGTAGACGTCGCGCAGGTAGTCGATGTCGCCGCCCGCGAGCAGCGCTGGGAGCACCTTGCTGTGCTTCTCGCCCAGCGCGTTGACGGCGGCCTGCACCGCTTTGGCGTCCTTGGGCCGCAGCACGCGGCCGCGCACGATGTGGCGCAGCTCGACGTCCTGGAGCTTCGTGACCTCGAAGCGCTTGGCGTGGTGATCCAGGTGCTCGTGGATCTTCGACTCGTCGACGAGGTCCGGGAAGAACTCCTGCAGGTTCCGCTGCCGCGCGACGAACACGAAGATGGGCGCGGGGCGCTGCCCGGTGTTGTGGTCGACGATGACGTTGAGGTTGTTAATCTCGGCGACGAATTCCTGGCCGCTTTTCTCGGCGAGCCAAAGCAGGAACTCGTCGATCATCAGCACGATGCCGCCGAAGCCCTGCGCTTTCGCGTGCTCGGCCATCCGCCGCAAGCCCTCGCTCCACCTTGGGTCGATGCCCGCGTCGGCCGCGTCGCGGCCCTTGTACTTGAGCCACGTGCGCGCGAACCGCTCCTTGGCCTGGATCGAACCCTGCGCGATCGCCTCGAAGTCATCCCGCCCGCCGACGATGCTCTCGGCCTCGAGCCGCTTCCACACAACGTCGCCGTACTCCTTTGCCTCGCGGCGGACCTCGTCGAAGATCGCATCGACGTTGAGGAACTCGAACGGCTGCTTGCCGCGTCGCTTGAGCGCCGCATTGAAGCCCTCGTAAACCGCGCGGTCGAAGCCAGTACTCTTGCCGCGCACCGACAGCATATGGATGCGCACAACGAGCAGCCCGGCCTTGGTAAGCCACGCCTCGTGGTCGGCTGCCTCGGCGCCCTTGCTGGCCTTCGCGTTGCGATGAGCATTGAGTAGCGGGCGGAACTTCTTCCACGCCGGCGCGGCGCCTTCGACGAGCAGCGAGAGCATTGTCATGAAGTGAGACTTGCCGCTGCCGAAGCTGCCGTGGATGAAGCGCCCGTAGTCCTCGCCGCGATCAAAGACCTGCTTCATGTCGTCGAGGATGTGCGGCAGTTCCTTCTCGATTGCGGGTGTGACCACGTAGTCGCGCGCGAGCTGCTCGACCTCGGCGGAGGTTGGGTCAAGCTCGCGCAGCTTGATGACGAAGCCCATCGCCCGGATGTCTTCAGGGCGCGGAAGCTCGAAGGCCTCGGTGATCGTGGTCATGATCGTATCCCCGTCGTCATAGGTCCTGCTTCAAGAGTCGCTCCTGTGCCGGCAGTCCGGAGAGCTGGAGACGAAGCCACGGTTCGTTTCTGTCGATGAACCTTTCGGGAGGTGTGGTCGTGGTGGTGACGATGTACTGGAACGCCGGTTCTCCGGTGAAACACTTCTCGATCTCGTGCGCGAGCAGGAAGAGGCGCTCGTAGACATCTGGCGCCATGTCCGCCTCGCGCGGGCCGTCGTGGACCAAGAAGCGCGGGTACGCACCATGGCCCTCGATGCTCGCGAGGACGGCAGCCAAGTCGAAGGCCAACACCTTTACCGTGGCGATGAATGTGCTGTCGCGTTCGCCATGCTCTTCGACGGTGAGCGACAACGAGCGGCCTGATGTATCTACGCGCGCCATGACCTGATCGCCGATGAGCGCGCGCACGACGTAGTCGAACCGGGCAGAGAAGCGAGAGATGGCCGCTCTCTGGGCCTCGCGGATTTCCCCCTGTCGCGTGTAGGAGTCATCAATGTCGCGCCCCAGCTGCTTGAGCGACTCAGCCTTCGACGCTGCCTGTTGAGCAGCGCCTTCGGCGGTCTCGATGAGGTTCTCGATCCGATCGAGCCTAGTGTCCTCGTCACGCAGCTTCGACCTCGCGTCGTGGTAGGCCGTGTTCGCGGAGAGATATTCGCGACGCTCGGACTCCGTCGCCCGAGTTGCGTTTTCGATCTCGCCCTCGATGAGCCGAATCTCTTGCTCGAGCGCCGCGACGACCTGTCGTTCCGCCGCCAGTTCTTCAGAAGCAGCGCGTTCGCTCCGCTTCGAGTCAAGCGCGATGGGGCGATCCACGGCGAGAGGGCAGCCCTTCTCGTGCGCCACACGGAGCGGCACGTTGCAAAAATCTCGCGACGGAGGCAGGGCGGCGAGCAAGCCAAACTGCTGCGTGCCAGCCAGCTCGCCAACCACGCCCACCACGCCGTCGAGCCGCTCTTTGACGCCCTTGACCTTCTCCTTGAGCGCCCCCACATTCGCGCTGGCTGCTTCAACGGCCGCCTGCAGCTCTGCTCGCCGGTCGGAAGCTTTCAGCGCATCGATGCGCTTCTTCAGATCGTCTCGGCGCGCCTCGAGCTCCCCGCGAGCCGCCGAAGCAAAAAGCGGTGTAGACGTGAGCGGAAGCTCCTTGCCCAACGCCCGGGTGAGCCGCTGACGGTCCGTCTCCGCCTGATGTCGAAGTAGTGGCCCAAGGCGCAAGGCCTCCTCCCTATCGGAGACGAGCTGAGCGTTTCGACGCAGCTCGTTGCGCTCTTCATCGGAGATGAGCCCCAGCACTGTTCGAACGAGAAATTGGCGTTCGTCGACGTTGAGAGCTGGGGCCTCCGAGCCGCTCGCGCTGTGGCGCCATTCGAGGAAGTCGGCGAAGCGGCAGTCCTGATCGCGAACAAGCCACGACAACACGTGCGCCCAGCCGACTGGCTTGTCCTTGTCGGTCGAGGGGAAGTTTCTCGAAGTCAGCAACTCCATCGTCCCCTTGGCGAGCGCGTCGATGAACTCCGTGTATTCGACGTGGTCGGCGTTAGGGTCGGCTACTTCGCCGATGGATCGGTCACGAAGACAGAAGGAGCGATGCCCAATCCCGAGCGGGCGCGCGACCACCCAACGCACATCGTCGACAATGACCTCAGCAGTGATCCAGCCGTTCGGCAGCTTCGAGCGGATGCGGCGCTTCACAGCGTCAGGGGCGAAGCCGCCATCACCAAGCACATGTCGAAGGAGGCGGCAGAAGGTGCTCTTGCCTGCCGTGTGACCGGCCACGCCATTTCGAAAGAGCGCGTTGTTGGCTCCTGCCGACTGATGCGCGGCCCACACGATATTCAGACCTCGACGAAGCTCGACGTCTCGGACGATGTATTCCTCGCCCGCCTTCAGCTCGCTGAGTATTCGGATGCGGCGAATCCAAAACGCGGGAGCCCCCCGCTCCGCGCTCGGGCGAAGCTGCTGCGGAGGGTCGATGCCAGGGAGACGCATCTGGTCTGCTGTCATGCGGCGGCCTCCAGGAGCTTGCGGTCTCCGCCCGTGAGCGCCTTGTCGATCACGCTGAACTTCTCTTCGGGCTGCGCGCGCAGAACCTTCAGGGCCAGGTTCGCTTCGAAGTGGAACCAGGCGTCGATCTGCGCCTCAGCTGGGGTGTGAGGGCTCGTGCTCACCGTCGCGCGAGACTCGCTGTTCGTCCCCAGCGAGACGCCGTTCCGTGCAGCCAGCTCGCTCAAGGTCGATGCGAGCAGGCCCGCCTTCACCGAGCGCGAGCCCACGGTGGCCACCCAATGTGCAACCTCGCGTTTGAGAGACGGGGGCGCGAGCCGCTTCATCAGACCGGGACGCGCTCGCAGTGCGAACGCGCGCGCAAGATGCATGCGGATCGCCGTGCCGCCCGAGGCATGAAGCAACGCCCAGATCAGGATGGCAGCGTGCTCGCCATCGGAGACGTTGGGGATCACCGACGGCAGATCGTCGAGCGAGTCCTGCGTCTCAGCTTCCTTCGACGTTCGACGTGCCGCGCGAGAGGTGGAGAGCGGAAAATGCTTCTTCCAGTCTTCGATGAGCACTGCGCTCGGGCCCTCGGGACTGACGAGCGCTTGGAGCTCGGCTTTCAGCCGCGTCGCGGTAGCGGCATCTTCGCGGGCTACGTCGGGCAACAGTCGCCACGCGGTGTCGAGAAGGCCTATGCGATCGGCGAGCGGCATCGAGGCATCTTCGAGCTCCTCGTCGATGGCGAGGATCGCCTTCACGCGTTGCTGCGCGGTCCAGCCCGCCCAGCCGTAGAGGGTTTCGACTCCGGCGCGGCCTGGTACCTCGGTGAAGGCGATGAAGCGCTCCTTCGGGACGTCGAGCTTGCCGCGCAGGCGCCAGTAGTTAGGCTTTAGGAAGTCACCGGAGCTGTAGGGGGGTGGGACTTCGGGCGTGACTTTCTCGCCCGCATCTTCGCGCCGCTGGTCGGCCCACGTGCGCTCCCAGACTTCGCGCTTCACGATGCCCGCGGGCGTGTATACGTGGAAACGATGGCTCGGAACCGCGCCATCTTGGAGCGCGTTCGCGACGAGCTGCGAGAGACTGAAGTCCTTGCGGCCGGTCAGCACCTCGCACACGGCGAGCACGCGCGTGTCGTCTTGAAGGTTCGCCACGAGCTGCTCCAGCGAGAACGCCTGTGATCGCGTCTTGGCGGCCTGCTCGACGCGATCGGCGAGCCACTCGGTGAGCGCGACGCGCTCCTGCTCAACGTAGTCGGGCTTGTACCAGCGACGCTTAAAGTTTGCGGACTCGATCAGCGCGAGCGCGGGCGTTGCGGCCGTGCGGACGCGCCGTGCTTCGACACGCTTCCTGAGCGCGGCCGAGGCTTCCTGCGGCAATTCGGTGAGCGGCTCCCAGCGGTGACGCGTCCACCAATCCGAGGGCTGCTCGTCGGGCTCCTCGCCACGCTCGAGTGTCTGGCGGTTCGCCGCGTCTTTCGCGGCGAAGCTCTGGTTCCATGGGAGCCACGTCGGTGGGCACGCTTCGATCCTGGCGGGTGCGACGACGTCACTCGCGGTGTCGAGGCCGTAGAGCGAGTAGCAGAGCCAGTCGAGCTCCTCTTGGAGCGCGATCATCTTCGTCAGGTCGGCGAAGTTCTTCGCATGCCGCTCGTCGAGTGCGTGGCGAAGCTCGGCGCCGCTCTTCCAACTAGAACTATCGACCACGCTCCGTGTCGAGTGAACCGAACGTGCGTGGGCGATGGCATCGAGCTTGGAGCCGTAGGGCAGCGTCTTCGAGCGAGTGTCGAGGACCGGGAACATGCCCATCTTCGTTGAGTCGTGCTGATAGCGATCCATCCACGACTCGGGCTGGATGCCGCGCCCAATGCCGCTGCCGGCCTTGTTCTGGAAGACCTGCTTCATCCAGAAGCACGCGGTCGACGAGTTCAGGAGGCCGAGTAACATGAGGTGCTCGTCCTCAGTGCTACCAACCGGAAGCTTAATGACCGGCGCTGTCTGCTTAAACAGCTTCCCGCCACGATCGAGCGCGAAGTGGTTGTGTGTGGCGACTTCGGCGAACGCGATGGTGAGCGGCGTGCGAAGCTTCTCGGGATAGATCTCTTGGAGTTCGTATGCGGTCAGCCCGCGTTCGAGCATCGGAGTGCCGAAGCGTCGGCGATGTCGCGTACGTGGGTAGTACGGCTTGAGGAACTCAATCTCCAAGCGAGCGGCCTCGGGCGCTAGCACGTTAAGATCACCGTCGTACGGAAACACAACCAGACCAGCGATCTGCAAGCCCCAATCCCGCACGCCCTCGCCGATAACGAGCGGTCGCGTTCTCCCCACGCCGCGTCGTGCAGCTACCGCAGTTGCCAAGACGTAGACCTCGTCCTCGCCCGTCACAGCGGTGATACCCATCGCCGTTGCGATCTGGGACAGGCGCTCACTCGCCCGGCTTTCGAGGGTCTGCTTTAGATCCGCGGCGCCTCCACCACCCAGACTCCACGGATGCTTCCTCAGAGTCTCGCGTGTCAGCGCGGCTACGCTGACGTACTCAGTCTCGAACCCGACTTGGTTCCAGCCCGCTGCAATGCTCGACCACACCTTACCCTTCGACGGGTCTTCGGGAGCACCGCCCTCTGAGCGTTTGCCCATGACCGCGCGCACGTGGCTGGCCGCCGGCTCCCGGTTGCGTCCGAACAGCAACACCGTGGGCGTGCCATGGAAGGGGATGTACGCACCGGATGTGTCAACGACGAGCGTGAGATCCAAGCCAGCGAGCACTTTTTCGATGATCGCTTTGCCGAACTCGCGTTTCATGAAGTTGTTGGCCGTGATGAGCCCAACGAAGCCGCTCTTCTCGGCCAGCTGAAAGCAGCGCTCCGTGAACGGAGCACCGAGTGAGTACTTCCCGGTCGCCGACACGTAGCGTCGGTTCTTGCCGACCTGTTCGCGGTGGTACTCCCTTCGCGCCTCATCGCGCTCGAGGATGTATGGCGGATTCGCTACTACGGCGTGGAACTTCTTCTCAAACACCTTTCGCAGTGCCGCGCGAACATCCGAGCGAGTGAGCACCGCACGCGGCTTCTCCTCGACCTTCGTGAACAGGTCGGTCTGAAGCATCGGCTTCACTTCCTCGCGCTCGACCTGCTCGAGCCCGTCAGCCCAGTACACGTGCGGGTGGAAGCGCGCGGCGTCGGCGAGCTTGGTCACGCCCGCCAGCTCGGCGGCCGTCATGATGAGGCGTGTGCGGGCGAGCGCGCAGGCGTAATCGTTGAGGTCGACGCCGACGACGCGGTCGAGCGCATGCGCGACGACCTTCTCGCGTGACCAGTCGGTGTGCGTCTCGGCCGTCGCGGCGACAAGCCGCTTCAAGCCGTCGATGAGGAAGTGGCCCGAGCCGCATGCGGGATCAAGCAGCCGCACCTTCTCGGCGCCGAAGGTCTCGATGGCGGGCGTCAGCGTGCGATCAAGGATGAACGCACGCACGAAGTCGGGCGTCTGGCACAGCGCGAAGCGGTCCTTCACGACCGGATCCAGCTCCTGGTACAGGTCGCCCATAAGCTCGCCCTCGAAGTGCTCCTCGGCGAAGCTCCACACCGCACCGGTGTCCGCGTCCCGGTGGCGCCAGAAGGCGATGAGCCCGCGCGATAGCTCGTCTGATGGCTGTGCTACTTCCGCGGGTTGTGGAGCGAACAGCTCCGGCAGGCCGCCGTCCTTGCTGGCGAGGTCCTTGTAGATCCATCGAAGAAACGCGGTCTCGCCGAGGTTGGGTGCGAGTTTCTCGAACAGCTGCTGAGCTTCGGGATCGAGCAGCCGCCCCGGGGCGAGCAGCCCACGGTCCTCGAGCACGCGAACGTAGACCGACTTGAGTACCCAAAGTACCGACGCACGGCGAGAGAGCAGATCCGTCCAGACCTCGAAGTCCTCGGCGACGCGCTCGTCCTTGTGAAGCTGCTCGGCCGCTACGCGCGTCGCGCCGGGCGCACGCATCTTGGTGCGCAGGTCGGTCGCGATCTTCGCGACGTGGTCGCGGAGCGCAGCCGTCAGTTTGGTTCGGTCGGAGGCTTTCATCGAAGGTGCTCAGTCCGGCAGCGGGTTCAGCAATGGGAGCGTCGCGCCTTCGAGGTGCCACATCGCCGGCCCTTCGTTGAAACGCGGCTGACGGTTGTGGATGACGCCCGGGACCACGAGGATCCAGAATCCTCGACTGCCGGAGAGCGTCTCGTCGTAGAGCCGGCGCGGCAAGTCGAGCGCCTCGCAGAGTCCGAACAGCGAGGTATCACCGAGGACGATCACATTGCCCGGACGGCCGTGCTGTTCGAGGAGGTCAAACAGCGTTCGCTCGGCGGCCTCGGTAAGGGCCTCGCGCTGCGCCACGAACCGCTCGGCGCGCTCGAGGGACTTCATGTCGGCGGCGTGCTCGGCGAAGAACGCATCATCGAACGACAGCCATGTGCCCGCGAGCGCGGACGCGACCGAGCGCCCGATCTCGGCGTGCTTTTCGGGTGGTGTGACCAGCATGCGAAAGCCACGCGACCCGGCCGCTTTTTTGAGCATGTCGCGCACAACCAACTCGGGGCTGCGCTCGGCAGCGAACGTGGCCGGCAGCTCGTCCGCCGCGAGCGTCGGTGCTGCGACGATGGAACCCGCGCGTCCCGGCAACACGAGCGTGCCCTGCACACGGCAATCGAGGTCGTGAAGAATCTCGAGCAGATGATCGGGGTCGGGGTACGGCGTGTTCGGGCCGAAGATCCGCCGCACGCGGGCGGCGAGGTCGTCGAGCGCGATGGCTTCGCGGGTCTGGTCGATCACGAAGTCGATCGAGTGCTTCGGATCGATCGGCCCGATGAATAGGTGGCCGGTCTCGGCGATCTCGACGTCCTCGCAGATGCGCACGCCGAGCGCGAGGGGGTCGCCGTCGAAGTGCGGCAACAACCCTGCGAGCGTGCGCCGCGCGGTGTCGGGCTCCACGGGCGGCCACTGGCCGGCGAGGCGCACGACCTCGGCGGCGAATGCCTTGACCGTGTCTCGGTCGAAGATCGGACGCCCGACGAGCGGTTGCTCCGCGCCGTCGACTTCGAAGATCTGCGCACGACCAGGCGTCGCGCGCACGAGCAAGCGCACGATGCCTTGGCCCGTGACGACGCCCGCGGGCCATTCGCTCTCAAAGCGCTGGCCGATCTCGTCGAGCCGGACGATGCCGCCGAAACCGTCGATCACAGCGTCGAACGCCATCGTCAGGTCGGAGAGCGCGGCCACGTCGAGCCGTTCGAGCCCCTTGGACACATCGATGCTGATCTGGGGCTGGCTCTTCTTCAGATCGTCAGCGATCTGACCCTGCGGCTCGGGCTCGCCGGTGATACCGATCGAGCGCTCGACCGCGACGCGCTGGCCATCCGAGAGTGGCCGCGACGCCAGTTCCCAGATGCGGTCAAGCGTGTGGACGCCCTCTGCGCTACCGCTCGCTTCGTTGGTGCGCGCGGCGAACTCGTGCAGCGCCTCGACGACGTCGGCGAGCTTCTTCCGGCCAATCCCGGCAATCCCGAGCAGCTCGGAGCGGGTGAGCGACGCGACAGCGCCCACCGTAGGCAGGTCGGCGTGCGCGAGCGCGGATCGCAGTGCCTCGGAGAGCGGCAGCTTCTGCACCGGCTCTGGCGAGTTGACGAGGCCCGGAACCAACGGCGGCTCGTTGCCGGCAGTCGAGGTGATGGACGCGACGAGCCCGCGGTCCTTCAGTGTCTGCTGGAACGCGATGATGTCGTTCGCCGTCTTGGTTCCGATCGCGTGGAGCGCGCGGACCTGCGCCGCGGCGAGCGCGAGCAGCCCACCGACAGTCTGGACCTGGCAGCGCGCAAGCGCGTTGACCGCACGCGGCGACAGGCCCGTGGTTCGCAGGGGCGTGGTCGCGTCGATCTTCGCGGGCGCCTCGACGGATGGCGTCGCAATGTCCTCGCCGAGCGCGCGGAGCAAGGCGTCGCGCATCGCGCGCGCGGACGAGAAGCGCTTCTCCGGCGTTGGATCCAGCGCCATCTTGAAGAACTCGGCGAGGCCGCTGGGCTGGATGTCATCAGCGGAGATGCTCGGGGACTGACCGGGCTCGGGAACGCGACCTTCAAAGGCGTGGCGGCCGGCATAGAGCTCGAACAAGCACAGCGCCGCGGCGAATCGATCCGTGCCGTGCGTCCAGCGGGCGCTCGATGGATCGCGATACAGCGCAGTGCCGCCGTACGGTGCGTCCTCCGGCATCAACGCGAGCGAAAAGTCGATGATCGTAAGATGGCCGTCAGCGACGAGCAGGTTGTCCGGCTTGAGGTCCTTGTGCGTGACGGCCTTTTGCTCGAGGTAGTCGAGCCCGGCCAGCAGGTCCTCGGCGAGGCGCCGCTGCGTGGTTGGCTCTGGCGTCGGGTGCTGCACGAGCCACTCGCGCAGGTTCATGCCGCTCACGCGTTCCATGACGAGCGTGAGCCGGCCTTCGACCATCTTGGTCAAGTCGATGACGCGCACGATGTTGGGGTGATCGAGCTTGGTGAGGACGTCGTACTCGCCGCGTAGCGCTTCTTCGGCGGTGTCCTCGGTGCGTGCGATCTTGAGCGCGCGGGTGCGTCCGCTCACCAGGTGCCGCGCCGCATAGACCACGGCCATCCCACCCTGGCCGAGCCGGTTGATGACCTCGTAGTCCGTGCCGATGCGCGTACCGGCCTGGAGGTTGTCGGCGTCGAGCGGTTCGCGGCCGGTGTTCGCGAGCACCGATTGCCCGCGAGGCGACGTGTCGCGGCCGACGCGCACGGCGTCGATCGCGGCGACGAGCGTCGGATAGCGATCGGTGGGACGCAGCTCCACCATCTTCGTCACGGCTTCGTCGAGGCTGAGCGGGATGCGCTGCGAGATATCGCGCACCCGGCGCATCAAGCGGCGCGCGGCCATGAGTGATCGCGTGTTCTCGAACAGCGGCTTGCCGGTGAGCAGCAGCGCGAGCATCGCGCCCAGGCTGAATTGGTCGGAGGCGGGCTCTGCGGTACTGAACGCGGTCACGACCTCGGGCGCGGAGTTGACCAGGCGATCATCGTGGATAGTGGTGAGGGCGATCGTCGCGTCGGTGCTGATTTGCTTTGCGAGGTCGAACCCGATGATGCAGATCGCCGTGGGGCCTTGCTTGTCCTCGACCAGCACGACGTCGGGACGGAGCAGGCGGTGGACGACGCCCTGGCGATGGACCTCGTCGAGTGTCCGCGCGATCCGGATCCACAGGTCGGTGCGGACGCGGAGGTCCGCCTTCTCCTTGCCACGCGCGTCGGGGCCGTAGCGCTCGACCCAGGTGGTGAGGGTGATGCCTTGGAACGCCTCGAGCGGCAGCACGATGCCGGACTCGTCGGAGAACGGCGGGTCGGCGGCGAGCACGCCGTCGATGCGTCCGAGGCGACCGAGCACCTGCGCTTCCCAGCGCGCGCGCTCGGCGATGCGATCGCGCTGCGCCTGGGTGGCGAGCGGTGGCGTCGTGTAGATGCGCAGCACGCGCAGAGCGCCCGAGATCGTGTGGCGTCCGAGCAGCTCGGTGAACGTGTCCGAGTGATCGATCGTCGCGACGACCTCGTACTCGCGAACCCGGCGCACGGGGCGCGGGCCCGACTGCACGCCGGTGAACAGCTCGAGCAGCTCACGCTCTGCGACCGACGTCGACGTGCGCGCGCGGCCTTGGCTGAGGCGATCGATCAGCGCTGGATCCTGGAGCGCGGCGAGGATGGTCTTGCGCGTGTGCACGCGGTCGTTGCTTGCCGGGCCGCGGACACCGACGTCCGTGGTCGCGGACAGAAAGACCAGGCCCTCAGTCCAGACCTGGCCCGCTTGGTAGCTCCCGTTGCGCAGGTGCGTCTTCAGTACCTGCGCGGTGATGCGGTTGAGCTTGAGCGGGCTGCGGATCTGCTCGGGGAGCCACCAGTCGTTGTCTGTTCCCTCGATGCGCCCGCGGTACGACTTGATCTCGACGACGAACACCGCGTGCGGCGCGACAACGACGGCGTCCAGTTCGTAGATGCCGCCGCTGCGCTCAACGAGCCACGGGTTGCCGTAGATCGTGTACGTCTCGGGCAATCCCTCGACGAGGAAGCGGATCGCCTGCCGCTCCGCGTCGTGCGCGGGATCACCGATGGGGACGAACTTGGCCATCGCTAGACCAGCAGCGCCTTCGCGTTCGGGAACCAGATCGCGAGCTGATCCTCGACGCGGAACTGCCCACCCTTGTCTGGGTGGAGGCCGACGACATAGTCGAACGAGCGCTGACGAAGTGGGTGGGCTGTGTCCTTGAGCGCGTCAGCGTCGGCACGGACGATGAAGTCGGAGTGCGGCGCGCCTAACTCCAGCGCGACGATGCCCGCGAGCGTCAGCTCTTGCCACGTGCTGCACGCGACGACGACGTTGTCCTGAAGCGTGAGGTCCTTGTGTGTGGTCACGAGGTGATGCGCAAGCTGGCCGCCTGTGCCGGGGAGTTCGAGCACCTTCTGGTGTGCCTTGACTACGTGGAGGTCGGAGCGCGCCATGCGCATCGGCAGCTCGAGACGACGCGCTTGCTCGAGGATGTACTCGGGGCCAGCGGTATCGAGAGCGAGCGAGCCGATCGAGGAGAGCCAGCTGTCCGCGACCGATGCAGGCAGGCGATCGAGTCGCAGCGGCCCGCCGACTGACGCAGGATCGAAAGGCACCCGGTGAAGGACAGCGGCGTCCTCGAACAGCAACGCGACGAGATCGGAGCTGTTCAAGCGGCCATGGAAGCGGGCCCACGTGTCGAGCTTCGGCTCGGTCAGCCGCTGCGTGCGACGTCCCGCGGCTTCGTCGCGCGCGATCGCGTGGAGCAGCGAGCCGGCCCACAGACCAGTGGGCTGGAGGTCGTTGCTCAGGGCGGAAACATCAAAGCCCGGCATTGGCGGTCCTTTGCGGGTTGACGCCTCGGCCTCTGGATTGGCGATGCTCAACGATTGGAAGGAGATAGGTGCGAACAGCCATGGGACGACGACCAGTCAGGTGCCGCCCCGCGCCACCCAACGAGGCCAGGCTACGACCCGGGCCTGACATTCGGCAAGGCTCACGCCCACTTCGATCAGACTACGGTGTGGAACCGCTCCACGGCGTGTGGTGGTTCCAGCTTGAGCCCTGAGGGTTCGGGCCGTAACCATTGGGATCCGCTAGCGAAGCAGCCATGCGACCCGCCCGCGGCAATACCAGCTGCTTGCACGCGAGCCGGGCAGCCTGGCGCTGCCTCACGAACGCGGCAGCCACAGCAGCGAGAACGCTGCGGCCTGCTCCGGGATCGCCGTCATGTGCTCGTACACCGGTGCGTCCTTGGCGTGTGTCTCACGCGGGAACCAGGTCGCGGCCGGCAGCACGCGGCTCGCCTCCAGGTGGCCGTCGTCGAAATAGTCCGACGCGGCTGAGTTCGGCGCCACGGCGCGGTCGTTCGGGATCCACGCCTGGAGCCCCGGGCTCTTCTTGGCCCAGAGCACGCGGCCCCGCTGCATGTAGACCACCGCACACCGCTCGGACGTCAGCTCGACGAACCGCATCGCGCTCGCCTGTAAGGACGTGGCGAATGCGCTCGCGATCGCGCGAACCGGATCGAACGACACGGGCGCGACCTGGCACATCCGCCCGGCGAGCGGCGCCGGCATGAGGCACTCGGTCGCGAAGACGCACGCATCGCGTTCGATCTCGGAGCCGTCGGAGGTCAGCGGCGAACACGTCCGCTGGCGTTTGAACGCCCGGCCGAGCGTATCGCCCTGGGCGTAGTGCTTGAGCAGCAGGTGGCCGATCTCGTGCGCGATACAGAACCGGATCGCACCGACGCCTACGATCTTCTTCGAGATGATGATCCGCGCGCGATCGCCGATCTGGACCACGCGTGCCTTCGCGCCGTCGAGATCGCCGTAGACGATCTCGGCACCGAGGAGATCGGCGAGCTTCTCGATGTCGATCGCGCCGTCCGGAGACTGCGCGCCGAGCAACGCGGTCGCCTCGATCGCCTTCGCGCGGATCGCGGCGTGGCGTGCGGCTTCGGCTGTTTTCTCTTCGGCTGACTTCGTTCGGCCCCGGGGCGACGCCATCGCTACGCTGCCATCCGGTCGATGAAGGTCGCGGCTTCGACGAGCTGAGCGCGGAGGTCGTCCTCGGTAAGCGTCGCCGGATCAGCGACGTTCGCCGATCCCAGCTGCGTGCAGCACGCCGTGGGCGCGAGCTGCGTGGCGAGGCGTGCCTCGATCTCGGTGCGCGAGAGCTTCGCGATCTGATCGCTGATCGCGGCCTGACGAAATTCGAGTCGGAGTCGGTGCCCCCACTCGATCATCTCGTCGGCGAGCTGATCGATTTCGGATCTCGTCGGTTGCGGCTCGGCGTCGTTGACGGCGAGCGCCACCAGAATGCGCGTAAACGTGTCCCGATCGGAGTCTTGTGATTCCGCCATATCTCCCCCTTGTTGGTCGTTCGCGGTTCAGGACATGCGTTCGATCAGCGTCAGCGCGTCTTCGAGCGCCGTGCGCAGATCGTCGTCGCTCAGCTCGGTTAGATCGCGGTGCGCGATCACCGCGGTCGGGTAGGCCGCGAACAGCTCGCGGAGCCACCGCTCGACGGCATCGCGGGCCAGCACGAGGATCGACGGTCGGACACGCTCCTTCATCTGAGCGGCGCGATCTGCGCGGCGCTTGGCCCGGATGGTCGCGCGAAATTCTTCGGCGAAGCGATATGCCTCGGCACGCTCCTCGTCGGTGAGGCCAATGCCCGAGTCAGCGGCGTCCATCGCGGCCTCATGCGAGACCGCCTCGTAGATGCGGAAGTTCTTCTTCTGGTGTTCGTTCATGATCAACTCCTCACGCCATCGCCCGGATGGCGCGCTCGCGAAGGTCATTGGGTAGGTGCTCGACGAGCCGCACCAAGCGGCGACGAGCGTTGTGATAGGCGAGTCGATCCAGGCCGGTCGCACGCATGATGTCGCGGCGGTCGATCTGGTTGTTCGCGAAGCAGTCGAGGATCTGGACGACCTCGGTATCGCCACTGGCCAGCTCGTAGAGCTTGGCGACGATGTCGTCGACGTAGCTGGTGAGATCGGCGGCCTGCCCGACGTCCATCGCGTCGGACATCTTCGTTTCCATGTCGAGTTTGAGCGTCCGCACGCGATCTTCGGGGAACTGAACCAGATGCTCCACCCGCGCCGCGGAACGGCTGCGGATCGTGCGCTTGAGATGAAGCTCCAGCGGGACCTTTGCGGGATCCCACGTGACGTCACCGAGCCACGTGTCGGTGACGGCGTCCTGATACAGCTCTCGCGCGAGGAAGGTGTCGTGGCGCTTGGTGGTCCTCTGGATCCATTCGGCACGCTTCTTCGCGTAGATCATCACCGACGCGGTCATCTCACCCGTCAGCTGCACCTCGAACGCGTCTTCCCAGGCAGGATCATGGACAGTCGTCGCGGTTCGCCCCAGTTGCTGCGGCGTGTTGGTCTCTTGCATTCCCATCTCCTTGTGGAGTCGAGAATAGGGGACGGCTCTGACACTGAACGCGCGAGCAGTCATCGCGTAGAGTGCATCAGATCTCCCAGGATCCAGCGCTTACGCGGACCTGCGATTTCGATCCGAATCGTTGCGACTACTCGTACCAGGCGTCGCGCAGGTCGCCGGTCTCGTGTTGGAGGACGTCGGGATCACCCGCGAGGAACACGATGACGCTCGCTCGATCGCCCTGCGTCGCGCTCCCGCGACCGAACCGCGTTACGAAGCCGCCAACCGTGGGGCCGATCCCGCCACCGAACGCGAGGTGGTACGCCTCGATGTGAGCGATGAAGCGGTCACAGAGTGTCCTAACCGCGTCGCGATCCATCCCGCGTCGAGCGCGACCGCCTTGGCGAGCACAGCGAGCTCGCCTTTCGCGAGCCGGCCTCCGGGCTTGAGCACCCGCAGCGCCTCGGCGAACACAGCTTCCTTCTCCGGCGAAGGTTGATCGTGCAGTTCGACGTGGCACAAAGGGCGTCGTCGGCGGAGCCAGCGACTTCTATGGGAGCACCCGCGGAATCGGTGGCTACCGGATGATGCCTGCGGGCAGAACGCACTCCCCGACATCAGCAACAACGCCGGTGGGGGAGCCGGCGGCGGCAGTGTCGGCTGGATCCGGACCCGGTCGATCCAGCCCGCGGTATTCGATACGGGGGCGACCGTGACACCCGCCGCCACGATCGACTAGTTGACTTTTCGATATTTTGAAATATATATTGGATATGCCGAAGCGACTCCCCCCGGAACCCGAAGGTGCTCTCTACGTTCGACTGCCCGCGCTCGCCGTCGACAAGCTCGACCGCGCATCGCAGGCGCTCGGGATTGCCAAGAAGGACCTGGTCGCGGGTCTGGTCTCGAAATATGTCGACCCGGATAGCCGTCGCGGCCTGAGTGCGCTCGGAGCACTGTCCCAGCCCCGGCGAGTCACCGTCGAGATGGGCGAGCCCGGGCCGACCCTGGGTGGATATTCGTTCCAGCCGCACGATCCGCCCGAGGTCATGAACGCGGAGCAGGCGGCGGACCTCCTGCAGCTCGACGAGAAGGTCGTGCTCGAGCTCGCCGAGTCGGGCGAGCTGCCGGGACGGAAGCTCGGCAGTGCCTGGCGGTTCTCGCGGAGTGCGGTGATCGCGTGGCTTTCCGGTCCCGAGCGGAGATAGCTGGTGAATATGCAAGGCTATCCCGCTGCCGCATATCTGGTTCCCACGGTCGTAGAGCAGAGCCATCGCGGTGAACGCGGCTGGGACATCTTCTCCCGCCTGCTCAAGGACCGCGTGATCCTCCTCGGCTCGCCGATCGACACCGACGTCGCGAACGTCGTGATCGCGCAGCTGCTGTTCCTCGACTCCGAGGAACCCGGCAAGGACGTCATGCTCTACATCAACTCGCCGGGTGGTGACGTCTCCGCGGGGCTCGCGATCTACGACACGATGCAGTTCCTGCACTGTGACGTCGCGACGTTCTGCCTCGGCCAGGCTGCGTCGATGGGCAGCGTGCTGCTCGCCGCAGGAACCAAGGGAAAGCGTCATGCGTTGCCGCATGCGCGCATCATGATCCACCAGCCGCTCGCCGGTTTTCAGGGGCAGGCGACGGACATCGATATTCATGCGCGCGAGATCCTCCACGCGCGTGACACACTCAACGGAGTCCTCTCCCATCACACCGGCCAGAGCTTCGAGCGGATCCAGCGCGATACGGAGCGAGACAACTTCATGTCGCCGGCGCAGGCCAAGGACTACGGGCTCATCGACGAGGTGCTCGTCAGCGCGAAGGGGGCACCCCCGCGCACGTAACGGAGCCCCCTCGTTGCGCTGCGACGCTCGGTACGACGGCGTAGCGGTCGCTGTGAACACGGCCAACAGTTGGGCCGATCAGCTCACGGTGGCCGAGCTGAAGCGCATCTGGGAGCCGAGCGCGGCCAGCACGATCACGAACTGGAAGCAGGTGCCGACGATTTCCCGGATCGTCCGCTCCATCTGAGACCGTCTTCGGCATCGAAGCCGAGCACCTGGAGCTCGTCCACGTGCTTCTGCTTCAGGGATCCGCTTCTTCATGCCTCGTACGGAACGGTAGCCGTCGCGATCGCGTTAGATTGAACAAATCGCAAGTCGTGGATTCCACGCACGTGTCGTTCGCGCGAGCAAATCGCCGCGCAAATCGGGGCCCATTTGCTCGGCGCGCGCTCCAAGTGCGCGGTACTTCGTGGCGGGTGTCAACGCATCCAACGCGCCCATCGAGTGCTTCCGCATGGTTCCATTTCATCCCGATTGATCCTCCGTGGGGTCTGAAGAACGTGGGATGAAGAAGAAGACCGCGCGCGATCCCGCGACGCGCGTGTGACGACACCGGCACCGGCACCCAGCACCAGCAGCAGCACCAGCAGCAGCACCAGCACCAGCACCAGCACCGAGATCGGCCCGCCACTGCGCAAGTCGTCGTGCGCAAAGAGTCGCGCCAAGAATCTGATCGATTCGTGGTAGCGCGAAGCGTCTCGCCCCCCTTGGTAAGTATAGGGCGACGATCGAATCACCGGCTGCGGTGATGAGCGACGCCCGACACCCGCGTCGTCTGCCGAGCAGGCAGCGCTCACAGCGTCCTCGGAGGACCGATGTCTTCGCTCGCGTTCGACAAACAAGGAAAGCCGTTCGCCTGGCACAAGCGCACCGCCAAGCTGCGGGTGCGGCTGTTCCGTAACCCGTCGGCGCGTGGCACCTGCTGCCAGGTTCTCGACGGCGTCGGGTCGCCTCTCTTCGTCGACGCCGATATCGACTACACCGAGTTTCGTCGGGCGGTCAGCGGCGTGCCCGGCCTGTACCGACTCGATCAGTGCGACGAGGACGGCGTGGAGATCGATGACGCGGCGCCCGCGTACGTGTCGATCGAGCAGCTGCGCAATGCCGGCATGGTCGCCGAGACCGCGCAGCTCGGCGAGGTGAGCCCGCTGCTGATCATCGAGCGGCTCGTCGCCCTGCAATCCGACGTCATGAAGACGATGGCGACGCAGCACGCCGCGATCCTCGCGTCGAGCGCCGAGATCATGCGCGCGCCATATCGCCCCGTGCCGCTCCTCCCCGCAGCCGACCTTCGCAACGCGGATGCGGACAACGACAACGCAGATGAAGTCGAAGACGACGAAGACGAGACCCTCGACGAGCGCAGCGCGCTCGCGCCGATGTTGAGCATGCTCGAGCCGCATCTCCCGCAGCTCGGCGCCTTCCTCTACTCGAAATTCGTCGAGTTCTTCCGCCAGGTGCCACCTGCCACGACGCCCCCCGCGGCGACGCCCACCCCGATGCCCGCGCCCGCTGCGGCGACCGATTTCACGTCGCCGCATGGGGCCCGAGAGCCGGTGGACGTCGCCGCGGGGTTCGAAGCCGAGGACGACTTCGAGGTCGAGACCATCGAGCTCGATGCGTCGCAGGTTCCCTCGGATGCGCCAGCGGCGATCGCCACGGTGCCCGCGCCGACGGTCGCGCCTACCGCCGAAGCGACCATCCAGCCCGCGCCGCCCCCCGAGCAGCTCGCGCACCTCTACGCGATCCGCGAGCGCCTGTCGGCCAAGGAGCGTGCGATCGCCGAGAACGCGATCGCCCGCATGGCGCCCGACATGCTGGCGCGCTGGCTTGCCCAGCTATCGGCGATGTCCGTCGAGGACGCGACCAGCACGATCCGCACGATGGTCGCGCAGCTCGACACGCCTCGCGGCAAGGAACGCCGCTGAAGGCGCCGCCCGAACGCTTCCCTTCTTCGCTTCCAGGAGAACGAACGTGATCGCAGCCCCGATGAATGACCACGCGTGCCTCGGACCGACGACCGACCTGATCGTCGCCGAGCTCGACGCTCGCAATCCGACGATCCTCGATCTGGCCGCGCGGTTCGACGATATCGATGACCTCGCGGCGTGGTTCCGCACGCTACCCCAGCGCGACGACGACGGCGATCCGGCTGATGGTCCGAAGGTCGCCGCGTGCCGGCCGCCGCAGCGGCTCGACTTCACGAATTCTTCCCCGAACTGTTTCGAGCGAAGTGCATCTTGGACGGCTGCCGCCGAGCTGATCGACCCGGAACGCGTGTATCGGCTCGCCACGGTCGCCACGCCGAACGGCCTGCACACGTTCCCAACTCGCGACGGCGCGCCGGTGGTCCTCGATCCCAAGGGTACGCGGAACACGCCGCGCGGTCCGGTGTCGACCGTCGACGACGCGACCCGCAGGCTCCGCCTCCAGCGGCTGATCGGACTCGACGAGACCAAGGGACTCCGCGGCGACCTCGCCCGCGCGCGCCGCGCGAAGCAGGTCGGCTACTCGACGTGGGCCGATGGCCGGCCGATCGATCAGGCGATCGCGAGCATGGAGAGCGCGCTCGCGAGCTTCCAGGCACAGCTCGACGCCATACCCACGCGCGACACGCGCAACGCTGGAGCGGTCGCCGGTCCGGTCATGCTCACTCCGACGGAGGCGATCGACTGGATCGCCGAGCTGGCGAAGGCGCGGGCTGAGGCGTTGCCCGATGGTTCGCGCCGCGTCGCTCGCGGTCATCTCGCGATGCGCGGCGTGCTCGTGCTGCAACCGATCTGCATCGCCGACGCACGCGACGTCGCATTCGTACTCGCGCTCGCCGAGCGCGAGGCCCGCGCGCACGGCCTCACCGGACTCAAGATCGTCCACTCCACGGCGCGCGCCCTCGACGCGCTCGATCAACTCGCCGCCGAGCAGGCCACGACCCCGCGGAACAATCCCTGGGCGATGCTCGCGATCAACGCGATCGCCGGCAACAAGGATCTCCAGAAGCTCTTCGGTTCGCTCGTCAACGTCGGCGGGCGGGTCGCGGTGGGTGCGGGGACGGAAGCGCTCAAGCTCAAGCTTGGCGCCGCGGGCGTGAGCCCGCCGATGATCACCGCGTTCGAGAAGGAGCTGAACCGCGAGGGGCTCACGCTCGGCGCGTTCGCCAAGCCGGTGCCAATGATCGGCTCGCTCGACGCGATGACGCCGCAAGCGCTCGCCGGTCGCTGGCTCGCCCAGAAGTTCTGACCACCTTGCTCACCGTCGGCGCAGTGGCGCCGATGTCCTGTTCCCGCCGCCTGCACATCGCGGTGCGGCCCTCATGTGGCTCGAGATCCGAGCCGAAGGAGTCTCTCATGCCTGCGTCTCGTTCCTCTCGTTCTGCTGGTTCGTCGAAGAAGCCCCGCGCGACGATCGCCGTCGCTCAGCCACCGTGGATCGACGACGGCATCGACTACGGTCCCGCCAACACCGCCGCGCGCGAGCTCGCGATGTGGGCGCTCGATCTCGCCGAGCGCGATGTCGAAGACTGGCCGGCCGCGCGCAAACACGTGCGCAACGCGCGCCGGTTCGTGCTCGCGCGTCTCGGCGGCAAGGATCGCCACATGCCGGTGGAGGACGTCATCTTCACCGCGAGCCTGCTCGCGCGGATCTTCGACGACGACCTCGGCCTCGGACTCGCCGACTCGCTGTCGATCTTCGACGCGCTCGATCTGCCGGCCGACATCATCCCGTTCCCTCCGCGTCCGAAGTCGCCCGCGACCGGCGCACGGCCCGCGGCGCGTATGCCGAGCCGCATCGCGCACATCCCGCCGCCGCTGCGGCTCTGCGACGAGTGCGGCTACGTCCACGAGCCCGGCCACCACGTCGGCTACCGCAACGCTGCGTAGCTCGGCCACCCATCACCAGGAGTCCCCACGAAGGAGCAAGTCATGAAGATGAAGAAGAAGAAGCCTCGCAAGTTCAAGCGCCCCTCGCATCGCAACGCGACGGCCGGGCTCGCGCCTGCCGCCGCCTCGCGTCCGCGTACGCGCAGCGCACGATCGGCACCGCCCGACTGGAAGACCATCGCCGCCGCGGTCGCGGGCGGGGCGGGGAGCGCAGCGCTCGGCGGCCTCGTCGTGAACCAGCAGATCCTGTCGCCCGAAGCGGTCGGCATCGGCCTCATCCTCGGTGGAGGCGCCACGGCGTACTTCTCCGAAGGCACGCCGCGCGTCGTCGGGACGAGCATCGCCGCCGCGGGCGCCGGCCAGTTCGCGCTCGCGATGATGAACAAGCGCGCGATCAAGTCGCACGCCGATGCCAACACCGGCACCCCGCACGTCGCGCAGCCGACGGTCGCGCAGCTCCAGCCGCCCCCGGCGGTCGCGCCGCGCAAGAGCGCGAGTGGAGGCGGCTACGTCGTCGATCTGTTCCGCGACGCCGCCAACGACCTGGACATGGTCGAGGACGAGTGGCGCTACGGAGTCCGCGACGATGCGTACCCCGAGGCCACCGATCCGGTGGTCATCGATTTCGACGACGACGACGCAGCGTAACGAGGAGACCGAATCGGAGCCTGGGTTCGCGTGAGCGGCCATGGCCGCCGCAACCGAAAGGAACCATATGGACTACGATCTCATTTATGTCGACGACGAGCGGAACGCCACTCGCGTCTCGGACCACCGCAGGCCGGGCGGCAACCGCCCGGGCTACCGTCCGCGGCCTCCGCGCACGGTGGTCGTTCCGCCGGGCGCGCGCCCGACGGTGATCACCGGTGGGAGCAGTTCGGCCGGCTACTACCGGCCGAACGCCTACCCGCAGCAGCCGTACATGGGCGACTCGTTCGCGTCCCGCTTCGGGATGACGACCGGCGAGCTGATCGACACGGGCATCCAGGTGCTCGCCGCGATCCAGGCGCTGCCCGCCGCGCCGACGGCGCAAGGCGAGGCCGGTGTCGACGTCGAGAACCTCATCACCTACCAGGGCGCGCTCTGGCAGCACGCCAAGCGCGACGAGCAGCTTCGTACGCTCGGTGGGCTGCTCGCTCGGATCCTGCGCTAACCGGAGGTCAACGCCATGGAGTTCTTCAAGAACAACATCCCCGCGTACAAGAGTGCGCGGAGCGTGAAGGCCGCGGCGACGCAGCCGGCGGCGACCAACGGGCTCTCGGGCCTGCTCGGATCGCTGTTCGGTAGCGCGACGCCGGCCTACAAGACCTCCGCTGGTCAGTCCGCGAAGGCGTCCTCGTCGTCGAATGGTCTGCTGTCGATGTTCGCCGTGGTGCCGTCCTACAAGACGGCGACGCCGGTGGCCGTCGCGGAAGCGTTCGACGACGACGCGCTCGCGGAGGCTGCCGAGTTCGCGCAGGTCGCGGAGGCCGGTGACCCCGGTCCCGACGACGAAGGTGCGGTCTGCGAGCTTGCCCCGGACGAGATCGTCCTGCTGTAGCGCACGTGTCGTGCGCCGAGGGCGTGCGCTGAGCACGCCCGACTGAAGTCGAACCAAGTCTCGAACCAACCAACCAAGGTGGCCCTCTGGTCGCTCGCGCGAACCGAGGCGCCGATTCGGTCCTCCTCCTCCTCACTTCCCTCTCTACGACGGAGTCTTCATGTCCAACCACGACAACTCGCTCGCATCCGCGCTGTGGATCGTCGTGGGCGGCGCAGCGGGCTACGCGGCCGGGCGCTTCGTCGTCGATCCGTGGCTCGCGACGCGGCCGAAGCTGCCGCACGCGTCGAGCTCCACTGCGCTCGCGACGTCGTCCGCGCCACGTCCGAGGATCCGCGCAACGCGAGCGCTCGTCGCAGGTCCGTCAGGCACCATGCAGCCGATCGATCCGTACGGTCTGCCGGTAATCGACGTCGTCGCGACACCGCACACCGGTCCATCCGGCGAGATGCGGCCGATCGATCCGTACGCTGATGTCGCGCCGAGCATCGCACCGGTCACGGTAAGCATCGTCCCGACGACGACGACGAGCACACCGATTCCCGTGACCGGTCCGATCACGCGACCACCCGAGCTACCGATCGTTGCGACGCCGAACACGAGCGGGCCGGTCACGAGACCGTCCGAGGTTCCGAGCGGTCCGTCGTCGATCGCGAGCGGTCCGATCACGATGCCCTCGCAGGTCGACACCATCCGCCCGACCGAGCTGACCGCGCCAGCGAAGCCCGCAACCTCGAGCGAGCTCGCGTCGCGCGCCGCGTTCGCCACGAAGCCGCGGGTGCGCCGGTTCGACGACGTGTTCGAACGCTATCGCGGCGAGCTCCCGATCGAGTACGTGCGCGCGCTCGTCGAGCGCGAGTCGGACGGCCACAAGGAGGTGCGGACCGGCAGCGCGATCGGCCTCATGCAGATCGTTCCGGTCGTCCTCGCCGACTACAACAAGCGCCACGGCAAGGCAATCCGCAGCGAACAACTGGTCGCTCCGGCGGTCAACGTCGCGATCGGCTGC
>JALZOI010000733.1 GCA_030857245.1 Myxococcota bacterium | reverse complement strand
AGCAGGAACAGCGCGGCCTCGGCGACCGAGACGTGGTTGGTGCCCGGGGCGTTGCAGATCGGGATGCCCCGCGCGATCGCGGCCTCGCGATCGATGCCCTCGATCCCGGCGGCGGGCTGCATGATCAGGCGCAGCGCCGGCGCCGCGGCGATGACGTCGGCGGTGATGGGCGCGTTCGATGGCAGCAGCACGTCGATCGCGCCGACGGAGGCCGCGAGCGGCTGCTGGCGATCCCACGTGGCGATCGAGGCACCGGCGGGGAGGCGGGCGGCGATGAGATCGACGATCGGCAGCCAGCCGGAGCCGCAGTAGAGGAGCCTCATCGGGGCGAGTCTACGCTGTCAGGGCGAGAACAGCGCTCGGACCTCGGAGACAGGCGGCGGGCCGCGGGCGGACCTCGGAAACAGGCGGCGGGCAGCGGGCAGGGGACCTCAGAAACAGGCGGCGGGCAGCGGGCACAACGGACCTCAGAAACAGGCGGCGGGCAGCGGGCAGCGGGCAGCCGGCAACGGGCAATGGAAGAAGGAGTTGCGGGCTCGGAAATGAAGGGCCCGCGGGCGCGGCAACGAACAGATAGCGGCGGCGCTCTTCCATTGCCGGTTGCCGGCTGCCCGCTGCCTGTTGCCCGTTTCTGAGGAGCGGCTCCGGAAATGAAGCGATGGACCGCGGGCTCGGAAATGAAGAGGGGCACGAACCTGCGAGATGCGGCGGCGCTCTTCCATTGCCGGCTGCCGGCTGCCCGCTGCCTGTTGCCCGTTTCTGAGGAGCGGCGTCGCGCGTTCTCCTGGGATGGGACGCAATCCCCAGGCTGTGGCGTGCCCTCACCAGCTACTCGAGTTGCCACCTCGACGAGAAATCGCAGAACTGGCGCGTTCTGCGCAGCGGGTGGCGCACGCGGTGACACCCGGTCCCGACAGTCGTGCACGCGGTTGCACGAGTCGCGCAAACCGGCCGCGCGGCGCGGAGCTCCGAGCCGCGGCCCGAGCCTTGCTCATCGTCCGCAGCACGCATGACCTCGCAGCATCAGCCGTCCATCCTCCTGCGGATCGTCTCACCGGCGGCCCGCGTCGCGCTCCACGCCGCCGTGCTCGCGGTCGGTGTCAGCACCATCGGGTGCGCGCTGCCCGGCGACGACGAGCCCGCGCTCGGGATCATCGAGTCCGAGGTCTCGGTCGCGGCGTACACCACGTCGGGGTGCTCGACGTCGGTGGTGATCGGGCTGTCGAAGCAGATCGCCGAGGAGATCGGCTGCATGGGCGCCGGCAGCCTCGTGCGGTTCACGCCGAGCGCGAACCTGCAGATCACGAGCAACGCCGTGCTGCCGTACCTGCACGGCGCCGCGAAGGCGAACCTCGACAGCGTCGCCGCGACGCGCGTCGTCCAGGTCAACAGCGCGTTCCGCACCGTCGCGCAGCAGTATCTGCTGTATCGCTGGTACCAGCTCGGCCGCTGCGGCATCACCGCCGCCGCGACCCCGGGCCGCTCCAACCACGAGGGTGGGCGCGCGCTCGATATCCAGAACTACTCGTCGGTGATCTCGGCGATGGGCGCCCGCGGCTGGTCGCACAACGTCCCCGGTGACCCGGTCCACTTCGAGCACCTGAGCTCGCCGGATCTGCGCGGCCGCGACGTGCTCGCGTTCCAGCGGCTGTGGAACCGCAACACCACGACCGACAAGATCGCCGAGGACGGCGCGTACGGCCCGCAGACCGAGGCGCGGCTACGCGCGGCTCCCGCGACCGGCTTCGCGCGCGGCGCGACGTGCGGCACGCGCGAGCAGGCCGCCGACGTCGTCATGATCGAGGGTCCGGACAAGATCGCACCCGGCACGAAGGCGACCTACGCCATCACGCTCAACAACGCGGGCGCCGCGGACTGGCCGGCGTCGACGAAGCTCGTCGTCACCGGCGGTGGCACGAGCCCGCTCTATGACGCCGCGAGCTGGACCTCGCCGGGCGAGATCGGCACGCTCGACATGGACGTCCCCGCGGGCCAGCAGGGCATCGTGGCCTTCGAGGTCGCGGCGCCGCTGGTCACCGAGGAGACGCCGCTGTTCACGCAGCTCTCGCTGGCGAGCGACGGCGCGTCGTTCGGCACGATCAACCTCGCCGTCACCGTCACGCCGAACGGCGACGAGGGCATGAGCGGCGACTCGAGCGACGAGCACGACGAGGGGGCACAGGTCACCGGCGGCTGCAATGCCGGCGGCGCCGGTGGCTGGGCCGCGCTGCTGATTCCCGCTTTGGTCCTCCTGCGCCGTCGCCGGAGGTAGTCCGCGCGCTACACTGGCGAACGCCATGCCGGTGTTCCGGCTCGATGATCGCCTCGTGTTTCCGCCCGTCCACCTCGCCGAGGATGGCTTGCTGGCGCTTGGCGGCGATCTCAAACCCGAGCGCCTGCTGCTCGGGTACTCGCAGGGCATCTTCCCCTGGTACGCCGAGAACCTGCCGATCCTGTGGCACTCGCCCGATCCGCGGATGATCATGACGACGCGCGATCTCGTCGTCGGCAAGAGCCTGCGCAAGATGATCCGGCGCGCGCCGTACACGCTGCGGCTCGACACCGCGTTCCTCCAGGTCCTCGAGGGCTGCGCGTCGGTGCCGCGGCCGGGGCAGGCCGGCACCTGGCTGATCCCCGAGATGGTCGACGCCTACAAGCAGCTCCACGCGCTCGGCTTCGCGCACTCGATCGAGGCGTGGCAGGACGACGTGCTCGTCGGCGGCCTCTACGGCGTCTCGCTCGGCGCGGCGTTCTTCGGCGAGTCGATGTTCGCGCGCGCGCCCGATGCCTCGAAGGTCGCGTACGTCGCGTGCGTGCGCCAGCTCGACGCGTGGGGCATCGGCCTCATCGATTGCCAGGTCCACACCGAGCACCTCGAGCGGTTCGGCGCCTACGAGGTCCCGCGCATGGCGTACCTCGATCTGCTGCGCACCGCGCTCGATCAGCCGACGCGGCGCGGGCCGTGGACGTTCGAGCTCGACCTCGCGACGTTCGCGGCGAGCGGCGGCGACCCCGGGCCCGCGGACGCCTCCGACGCTACGGAGTCTGCGTGACCTTGTTGTCCTTGCCCGAGTTGGCGACCTTCGGCGGCTGCTTCGCCACGCCCCGCTTGTAGGTCAGCGTGTTGCTGTTGCCGGCGACCGCGATGTGGTCGGCCGCCTCGAGCGTCAGCGTGTTGTGGTTGCCGGCGACGAACACCGCCTTCGCCGACCCGATCACCGTGCAGTGGTTGCCGGTGACGTTGACCTTGGTGCAGGTGCCGGTGAGCGTCGCGGTGATGTGGTTGCCGACGAGGTTGACCTCGCGATCCTTCGCGCAGTCGACCTGGACCTGCTTGCGGTTCTCGAGGACGGAGACCTCGGCGTGCGCGGTGCCGCTGGCGGCGAGGCCAAAGACCGCGAGCAGGAGCGTGGCGAGCAGGGTGGACTTCACGGGGACCTCCAGTGGTGGGACGCGACCGACCCCCGGATCATGCACCCGGATCAGCGGTTTCTCGCCATCAGCTCGACATCCCGGCTGATGGTCACCACGAGCTCCTGCGTCACGACCGGCGCGAGGGCCTCCGTGAGGGCCAGGGCGAGCCGGCCCAGGCCCAGGGGCCCGATCCGCTCCCACAGGATGGCATGGACGGCGAGGCCGCTCGGCGTGGCCTGCGCGGTCCGCCCGGCGAGGTCGGCCCACCGGATCGGCTGGGCCGACAGGTAGGCGCGGGCGTCGGCGGCGAGCGGGGCGGGCACGGCGTCCGCCACGAGC
>JALZOI010000732.1 GCA_030857245.1 Myxococcota bacterium | reverse complement strand
CCTCGGACCGCTGTGGGCGGCGGGCCGCGCGCTGTTCCAGACCGCCGCGCCGGTCGCGATCGCCGGCGCGTTCAATGCGTGGTCGACGACCGCACTGATCTCCGCACCGGTCTGCGGCTCCGCACCCGTCGTCGCGGTCGGGGCCGTCGCGAGCGGCTGGTGGCCGTACAAGCTGGTCAGCGGCTCGACGTGGACGCTCGATCCGCGCAACCCGGCCTTCGCGTACGACGACTACACCGGCAACGCCGATGGCCGCAACAGCGTGCTCGCGACGCCCGACGCGGGCCGCGGCACGCTCGTCCGCCTCGAGCGCGCGTGCTCGGCGGCGCTCGACAACTGTCGCGACGTCACCGCGTACCTGCCCGCCGGCTACGATGCCGTCGAGCACGCGGCGACGACCTACCCCGTGCTCTTCATGCACGACGGCCAGAACGTCTGGGACGATCACGACTGCTGCTTCGGGCACACCGGGTGGGAGGTCAACGTCGCGCTCGACGCCGAGATCGCCGCCGGCCGCGTCGCACCGGTGATCGTGATCGCCGCCGCGCACTCGAGTGCGCGCAACGACGAGTACGGCCTCGCGCCGGCGAAGCTCGCCGCCTTCATGCAGTTCCAGGTCACGGAGCTCCAGCCGGCCGCGCTCGCGCAGGTGCGCTGGGATGGCGAGCGCGTGCGGATCGCGGGGAGCTCGCTCGGCGGGCTCGCGTCGATGCACCTCGTGCTCGCGCACCCGACGGTCTACGCCGCGGGCGCCTCGCTCTCGGGCGCGTTCTGGCCCGGCAAGGACCAAGGCACCGCGCTGCGCGATGTGATCCCCGGTCGCGGCAAGCAGCCGGTCGCGATCTACCTCGATCACGGCGGCAACCCGGCGACCAACAGCGACGGCGCCGCCGACACCATCGAGGTCCGGGACCTGATGCTTGGCCTCGGCTGGGCGACGTCGTGTATGCCCACCGCGGACGCGCTCTGCTATCGCGCCGCCCCGGGGGCCACCCACGACGAGCTGGCGTGGAAGGCGCGGACCCCCGAGGTCCTGCGCTTCCTGTTCCCGCGCTGACCATCGCGGCCCCCGTGGCGGGTCGAGTAGCCAGCGGGTCCCCGGACCCACCCGGCGAGGAGTGCAGGCTCCGATCGCCGCCCCGCACGACGATCCAGGCCGATCGGAACGCGTGGGATGTCAGCCACCTGCGCGCGCGCACGGAGCGACCTCGCGGCACATCCGTTGCTTGGATGAAGGGGACATGCGGAACCTCCTGGTACTGAGCCTCGCCTTGACCCTCGGTGGCTGCACGGTCGGCCTGGACGCGGTCGGGGGCGGCGAGGAGATGACCGGCGACGAGCACGATACCGGCGAGGACGAGCCCGCCCCCGGCACCGGCGAGGGGATCGGCGGCGCGATCACCGCGGACACCACGTGGTCGGGCACGGTCCGCATCAAGGGCGTGACCACGATCGCGCCGGGCGTGACCGTCACGATCGCGCCGGGCACCACGGTGAACTTCGCGAATTCCACACGGATCCAGGTCGACGGCACGCTCGCCATCGACGGCACCGCCGCCGCGAAGGTGAACCTCCAGGCCGAGGCCGGGGCCACGTACTACTCGGGCTTCCTCATCAACGGCACGCTGACGATGGCGTACACGGTGTTCAAGGGCGGCGCGATGACGATCAACGCCAGCTCGAACGTCACGATCAGCGACTCCAAGATGTGGGGCGCGGGTGGGGACTACGTGATCATGAACGGCGGTACGTTCTCGATGACGTACTCGCAGATCGGCGCCGATCCGGGCGTCCCCGACACCACGCACTGCAATCTGCACCTGAACGGCGGGACGATCAGCGTGACGCGCAGCAACATCAATGGCGCGCCGTACGGCCTGATGTTGTATGGCGGCAACAACGCCGTGTTCACCAACAACAACTGGTTCGACAACCCGAAGGATGTCGAGACGTCGCCCGGCGTGTCGGGCGACTTCTCGGGCAGCTACTTCCAGAAGGGGCCGCCCGCGGCGGTCGGCGGCGCGACGCTGACCTACACCAACCTGGCACCCGCGAAGCTGACCGACGCTGGCCCTCGCGGCTGAAGCTCAGCGCCTCGGACTCCGGACCACGGCCTCGAGGATACTGGCTCCTTCGTTGCTGGATCCCTCACTCGCGTCGCGGCGAGGCGACGTCGGCGTCATCAGATAGACGCCCACGATGGTCTCGGCGTCGACGCGGAACACCTTGACGCTGCGGGTGCCGGGCTCGAGCTCGCGCGTGCGGAGCTCCGCGGTGGCCTCGGCGGACTCGGGACCGAGCCGGGTCCGCGCGCCGACCAGCTCGTTCCAGCGCTCGACGGCGCGGGCGTCATCCGAGAACCGCTCGTACCGCTTGAGCTCGACGAGCTTCCCCTCGGCATAGCGCGCGGTGACCCACGACTCGCCCCACTCGGTACCGGGGCGATCACAACGCGGATACACCTCGGTGGTCGCGGGCCGCTGCTCCACGTTCGGGCAATACTGGTGCGCCCGGAGTTGCTGGAGGACCTGAGCGCGGGGGGGCGCCGAGCGAGACCGTCAGTGGAGCGTCGGCGGAGACACCGCCACACCCGACGACGAACAGCAGCAGGACCAGCCTCATTGGCCGTGAAAACTATCATGGCTGGTCTCGCAAGCCCCCATGCTAGGGTCCGCCGCCATGACGACCCGGACTCTGGCTTTCGTGGTGGTGGCACTGTGCGCCTGTGGCGGGGATTCCGGTCCTCGCGCGGAGAAGCCAGCAGCCCCCGACTCCAACGATCCGGCGTTCACGATCCGGTCGCTCAAGAGCTGGTACCTCGTCGGCAATGCCGCCACGCCGGGCCAGGATCTGATGACGATCTTCGTCGACGTGCCGGGCGGCACCGACACGGTCGACGCCTGGGTCGGTGACCTCGCACCGGTCCGCTTCAAGGAGCAGCCCGACGGCTCGTTCGCGGTGCAGGTCGCGATCGACAGCGTGCCCGTCGGCACGCACGACGTGCTGTTCGCAGCGAACGGCGCGACCACGGCATTCGCGAAGATCCCGTTTCATCGCAGTGCGCCGTACTACGTGCTGGTGACCACCGACTGGGACTTCGCCGATCCCGGGGCGATCTCGATTGGATATCAGAGCCAGATGCACGCGGAGCACCCCGAGCTCCGGATGACGCACTTCGTCGGGCCGTACACCTTCACGGATCCGACGATGACCGCGGAGCGCAAGCAGGAGCTCGTCACGTGGCTGGTCAAGATGCGCGAGACCCACGACGACGAGATCGGGCTGCACATCCACCCGTACTGCAACTTCGTCACGAGCGCCGGGCTGCCGTGTGTCACCGATCAATCGACGGTCTACGCCGAGGACACCACCGGCTACACGATCAAGCTGAGTGCGTACAACCGCGCCGACATGGGCACGCTCCTCGCGCACGCGAACACGCTGTTCGAGCAGAACGGGCTCAACCGCACGAAGACGTTCCGCGCGGGTGGCTGGACGGCCAGCCTCGAGACCCTCGCGGCGCTCTCCGACCAGGGCTTCACCGCTGACACGAGCGCGCTCAACTGGGCGCGCATCGAGGAGTGGAAGGACCAGCAGAGCGGCGAGCTGTACCGCTGGAACATGGCGAACTGGACCCCGATCGGCGACACCAGCCAGCCCTACTGGGTCAGCGAGAATGACGTGCTCACCGATACCGCGCCGACGCTGCCGATCCTCGAGGTGCCCGACAACGGCGCGATGATCGACTACGTC
>JALZOI010000731.1 GCA_030857245.1 Myxococcota bacterium | reverse complement strand
CGCCGGGAGCGTGCGCTCAAGGAGTTCCAGGACGGGCTCGCGCGCAGCACCGATCGCCTGCTCGGCCTGGTGTTCCTCGCGCAGTGGTGCCTCGCGCTCGCGCTCGCCCTCGCCTTCGACCGCCACGCCGCGCTCGCCCTGGTCGCGGGCGGGCTGCTGGCGGTGGGCGGCCTCGCCCTCGCCCTCGCGCGGGCGGGACCGCCGACGACCCGCCACGCGCTCGCCGTCGGTCAGGGCGCCTGGAGCGTCGTGTTCTCGCTGATCGGCGGTGGCGTGCACGATGGGGTGCTCGCCGGGATCGCGGCGCTCGCGGTGTTCAGCCTGTACCGGGACTGGCGCGTGCTCGTCACCATCACCCTCGGTGTCCTCGTCGGACAGGTCATGCTCGGCACGATCGTGGCGGCGCCACCGTGGGTCATGGTCGAGCACCTCGTGTGGTTCGTCGCGGCCGACGCGTGCCTGATCGTCGCCAGCCGGCGTGGTGCGCACGACCACGAGGCCGCGGCGCGGCGGGTCTCGCAGCTGACGCGGGCCGCCGAGATCATCGAGCGCAAGGTCCGCGATCGCACGATGCGCCTCGAGGACGAGATCGAGCAGTACCGCGCCATCGTCGAGAACACCGATGCCGTCGCGTTCGAGTACGACACCGTGAAGCAGCGCATGATGTACATCGCGCCGCAGGCGGCCCGGCTGCTCGAGTGCGAGCCCGACCGGCTCGCCGACCGCGAGTTCCTGGCGGCTCGCATCCACCCCGACGACCGCGCGCACGCCGAGGCGGCGATCGTGCGCTTCCTCGGCGGCCACGGCCAGGACCAGCCGCTCGACTGCCGGCTCGTCACCGCGCACGACCGCGTGATCCACACGCGGACCTTCGTCAGCGGCCGCGCCGGCAGCCGCCGGGTCCGCGGGCTCACGGTCGACATCACCCGGCAGCGGCAGCTCGAGCACGAGCTCCAGCAGGCGCAGAAGCTCGAGTCGGTCGGCCGGCTCGCGGCGGGCGTCGCCCACGAGATCAACACGCCGATCCAGTTCGTCGGCGACAGCGTCGAGTTCGTGCGCGGTGCGGTGCAGGACATGCTCGTGCTCCTCGAGAAGCAGCGCGCCGCGGTGCGCAGCGTGCTCGCGGGGACGCCGTCGGTCGAGCTCGCGCTCGCCGCCGAGGCCGCCGTGGACGACGCCGACCTGCCCTACCTCCTCGACCAGCTGCCCGAGGCCCTCGCGCGCGCGGTCGACGGCGTCGATCGGGTCGGCCGGATCGTCCGCTCGATGAAGGTGTTCGCGCATCCCGACAAGCTCGAGATGGTCGCCGTCGACCTCAACCGCGCGATCGACAGCACGCTCACGATCGCATGCAACGAATACCGCTACGTCGCTGACGTCGTCACTCGGTTCGGCGAGCTACCGCCGGTGTGGTGTTACGCCGGCGACATCAGCCAGGTCGTGCTCAACATCATCATCAACGCCACGGATGCGATCCGCGAGGCGGCGGGACCCGGTCGGGCACGCGGCCAGATCACGGTGACGACCCGGGCGGAGCACGACATCGTGACGATCTCGGTGGCCGACACCGGCGGCGGGATCCCCGAGGAGGTCCGCGCGCACATCTTCGAGCCGTTCTTCACGACGAAGGAGGTCGGCAAGGGCACCGGCCAGGGCCTCGCGATCGCGCGGTCGATGGTCGTCGAGCGCTACGGCGGCAAGCTGTGGTTCGAGACCGAGGCGGGCATCGGGACCACCTTTCACGTCGAGCTCCCCAACCGCGTGGGAGCGTGGGATGCTGCAGCCTAGTGTCGGAGCTCAAGCGCATCCTGTTCGTGGACGATGATCCTGGCGTGCTTTCCGGGTTGCAGAACGTGCTGCACCGCGATCGTCGGCGCTGGGACATGACCTTCGCGCTCGGTGGCGAGGTCGCGCTCGAGCACCTGCGGACCCAGCGGTACGACGTGGTCGTCAGCGACATGCGGATGCCGGTGGTCGACGGCGCCGAGCTGTTCGCCCTGCTTCGCCGCGAGGCTCCCGGCACCGCGCGGATCATGCTGTCCGGATCGGACTGCGAGACCGCGATGCCCGACGTCGACGAGCTGCTGCCCAAGCCGTGCAGCGCTTCGATCCTGCGCACCGCGATCGAACGCGCTCTCGGCACGGCCGGGCCGGGTCGATCCGGCGAGCTTCGTGCTATGGAAGGCGCATGTCCGAGCAACGTTTCGACGCCGTCGTCATCGGAGCTGGCCCCGGCGGGTATCCCGCCGCGATCCGGCTCGGTCAGCTGAAGGTCAAGACCGCCGTCATCGAGCGCGAGTACATGGGTGGCGTCTGCCTCAACGTCGGGTGCATCCCGTCGAAGGCCGTCATCCACGCCGCCAAGACGTTCGAGAAGCTCGGCAAGGCCGACGAGATCGGCATCACGATCCCCGGCAAGCCGACGCTCGACATGGCGAAGCTGCAGGCCTGGAAGGGCGGCGTCGTCACCAAGCTCACCGGCGGCGTGCGCACCCTGCTGAAGGGCAACGGCGTCGAGATCATCGACGGCACCGCGAAGCTCGAGAAGTCCGGTCCCGACGGCCACCGGATCAGCGTGCAGACCAAGGCGGGCACCCAGACGATCATCGCGAAGAACATCGTGATCGCGACCGGCTCGCGCCCGCTCGAGATCCCCGGCTTCAAGGTCGACCAGCAGCGCGTGCTCGACTCCACCGGCGCGCTCGCGCTGACCGAGGTGCCGGCGCGGATGATCGTGATCGGCGGCGGCTACATCGGGCTCGAGCTCGGCATGGTGTACGCGAAGTTCGGCAGCAAGGTCACCGTCGTCGAGGCGACCGGCGGCCTGCTCGGCACGATGGACAAGGACTGCGTCGCGGTCGTCGCCCGCAAGCTCAAGAAGCTGGGAGTCGAGGTGATGCTCAACACGAAGGCCAAGAGCTGGGAGGACAAGGGCGACCGCGCCGTCCTCACCGTCGAGCTCGAGGGCGGCGGGGGCGAGAAGAAGACCGCGACCGTCGACGCCGACAAGATCCTGCTGGCGATCGGCCGCCGCCCCAACACCGAGGACCTCGGGCTCGACGCCGTCGGCGTGAAGCTCGAGCGCGGCTTCATCGTCGCCGACGATCATCTCCGCACCAACGTCGGTGGCATCTACGCGATCGGCGACGTGATCGGCGGGATGATGCTCGCGCACAAGGCGACCAAGGAGGGCGAGGTCGTCGCCGAGATCATCGCCGGCCACAAGGCCGCGTTCGACGTCCGCACGATCCCCGCCGTCGTGTTCACCGATCCCGAGATCGCGTCGACCGGCCTCACCGAGGACGAGGCGAAGGCGAAGGGGTACGCGACCCTCAAGGTCGGCAAGTTCCCGTTCGCCGCGCTCGGCCGCGCGCTCTCGGTCAACGAGACCGATGGCTTCGTGAAGGTGATCGCCGACGCCAAGACTGGCGAGCTCCTCGGCGTCCACATCGTCGGCAACGGCGCGAGCGACCTGATCTCGGAGGCCACGCTGGCGATCGAGATGGGCGCGGTCGCCGACGATCTCCGGCTCACCATCCACCCGCACCCGACGCTGTCGGAAGCGATGATGGAAGCGGCCGCGGTCGCCCTCGGCGAGGCGATCCACGTGATCAACCGATAGCGGGCCGCCGCCGCCGCTCAGCGGCCGGGGAGCACGGGCATGTACCCGTGCACGACGTGCGCGGCGAGGCCGAACCCGGCGACCAGCACGAAGTAGCCGGCGGTCGCCGCCAGCCGGCGCCCGGCCGGGATGTCC
>JALZOI010000730.1 GCA_030857245.1 Myxococcota bacterium | reverse complement strand
CGTCGGACGTGCGCGCGAGGTCGAGCACGCGGGGGGCGATCTCGAGGCCGGCGGCGGCCGGGGGCGTGTCGTCGAATAGCGGGTACGCTTCGAGCGCGCGGCCGCTGTCGAGGATCATCCAGCGCTGCACGTCGGCGGGATCCTCGGTCGCACCGGCCGCCGGCAGCACGCGATAGACGCCGCGGAGCTCGTCGCTGCACGCCGTGATCGGCGCGCGGCGATCGCAGCCGGTGCCCAGCGCCAGCGCCGCCAGCGCGAGGAGCGCCGGCGCCTGCATCACATGCCGGCTTGCGCCTTGAGCGCTTCGGCCTGGTCGTACGCGCGCAGGGCCTCGATGATGTCGTCGAGGTTGCCGTCCATGATCGCCGGCAGGTTGTGCTTCGTCAGCCCGATCCGGTGATCCGTGACGCGGTCCTGCGGGAAGTTGTAGGTGCGGATCTTCTCCGAGCGATCGCCGGAGCCGACCTGCAGCTTGCGCGAGGCAGCCTCGACCGAGGCCTGCTTCTCGCGCTCGGCCTCGAGGATCCGCGACCGCAGGATCTTCATCGCCTTCGCGCGGTTCTTGATCTGCGAGCGCTCGTCCTGGCACGCGACGATCACGCCGGTCGGCAGGTGCGTGATGCGCACCGCGGAGTCAGTCGTGTTGACGTGCTGACCACCGGCGCCGCTCGACCGGTACGTGTCGATCTTGAGGTCCTTCTCGTCGACCTTGACGTCGACCTCCTCGGCCTCGGGGAGCACGGCGACGGTCGCGGCGGACGTGTGGATCCGGCCCTGCGCCTCGGTGGCGGGCACGCGCTGGACGCGGTGCACGCCGGACTCGAACTTCATCTTCGAGAACACGTCCTTGCCGTCGACCAGGACGATGACTTCCTTGAAGCCACCGCTCGAGCCCTCCGACATCGACATGACGTCCATCTTCCAGCCGTGCCGCTCGGCGTACCGCGTGTACATCCGGTAGAGATCGCCCGCGAACAGCGCGGCCTCGTCACCGCCGGTGCCGCCGCGGATCTCGAGGATCGCGTTCTTGCCGTCGCTCGGATCCTTGGGGAGCAGCAGGATCTTGATGTCCTGCTCGACGACGAGCCGCTGCTCCTCGAGCTGGCGGGCCTCGTCGCGAGCCATCTCCCGGAGCTCGGGATCGGGCTCGGCCTCGACCATCTGCCGCGCCTGCACGAGGTTGGCGACGAGCTTCTGGTAGCCGGCCCACGCCGCCACCAGCGGCTCGAGCTCCGCGTGCTCGCGCGAGAGCTTCATGAACTCGGCGCGCTTGCTGATGACCTCGGCGGTGCCCAGCAAGGCACCGACCTCGTCGAGGCGACGCGTGAGCATCGCCATCTTGTCTTTGAAGCTCGGCGTTTCGAACATGGCGCGCCGCTGGCCGCGCTAGCTGCTCGTTCGATCGAACGAGCGGCCCGCGCAACCGAACCGCTCAGCTCGCGGGCTTGCCGGCCGCTTCGGCCGCTTCGGCCGCCGCGTCGGCGTCGGCCTTGTCGGTGACGATCTTGTTCTTCGCGTACTTCTTGTTGAACCGATCGATACGACCGGCCGTGTCCATCAGCTTCTGCTTGCCCGTGAAGAACGGATGGCAGTTCGAGCAGATGTCGACGCCGTGGTCACCGCGCGTCGAGAAGGTGGAGTGCTTGGCTCCACACGCGCAGCTGATCAGGGCGGGCTTGTAGTGCGGATGTCCGATGGTGTCTTTCATGACTTTCTCCGTCCTTGTTACCCGCCGGGGCGGGGGCTCAGGGGGGGCCGCTTTTATAGGGATCCCGAGCACCAAACGCAAGGCCTGACCGGCCTCGTCGTCCGGCCCCGCGCGGCGCCGGTCGGCGCTATGTCAGCGAAACTATGAAGGGCGGCCGCGACCGCCCAGCCGGGTCGGCGCCTTGTCCGGGTACAGCGGCAGGATCTCGTGGCCGATCCGCAGGTCGCTGACCCCGCGGTAGCGAGCCGCCAGATCGAGCGACAGGTAGACCTTGTTCCGGTCGAACAGCCCGAAGCTGGTCGAGACGCAGATCTGCTCCTCGCCCATGCACTCGTAGCCCTCGGTCACGACGTCGTGGCCGTACACCGCGAACGTGCCCTGGGTCGCCTTGAGGAACCGGCGGGCCTCGGCGGCGGTCGCGCCGCGGCACCACAGCACCTTGCCGATCACCGGGTTGTCGAGGACATCGAGCGGGCTCGCGTACTGCGCGCACGTCAGGTCGGCGGCCTCGAGGTCCGAGATCGCGTCGATCTGCGCAGCCGGCGCGCCGTGCGTGAACACCGCCCCGCACTTGCTGACCGCGGCCAGCGCGAACGTGTGGATGATGCCGCGCATCCGCGCCGTGCCGGCGGGCCCAAGGATCTGCTCGAGCAGCGCGACCTCGTCGGCGGCGAACTTGGCGGTGTGCGGCCCGCCGATGTGACCGTGCTCGTGGTTCCCGAGCAGCGCGTGGACCTTGCCGGGGTACTGCGCGGCGAGCCCGGCGTACGCGATCATGACCTCGCCCGAGGCATCGCGATAGTACTCGCCGAGGAAGTCCGGCCAGTCTTCGGGATCGATGTGCGGACCGTGGATGAGATCGCCCGTGAACAGCACGTGCGCATCGCCCTGGTGATCGAGCAGCGCCTGCTCGAAGACCTGCACGAAGCGCAGGTAGTCGCGCATGCAGCCCTGCAGGTCGGTGCAGACGAGGAGCCGACCGTGGTCGGGTAGTCGCAGCACGCGCGCCATCCACCTTCCACGCTATCAGGCCAGGGACGGCACTCCTAGCCAGTGGTCGCGGTTTGTCCCGCGCGATGTAGGATGCACGGACGTGCGGAGAGTCCGAGCGATCATCAGCGGCCGCGTCCAGGGCGTATCGTATCGCGCGTCGACGGTGGACGAGGCGCGCCGGCTCGGCCTCACCGGCTGGGTGCGCAACCGGCCCGACGGCAGCGTCGAGCTCGAGGCCGAAGGGGACCCCGCGCAGATCACCGCGCTGCTCGCGTGGTGCGAGCACGGCCCGCCGGCCGCGCGCGTCGCGCAGGTCGCCTGCGAGGAGATCGCACCGACGGGCGGCGAGACCGCCTTCGCGATCACTCGATGACGAGCGTCGCGGCGGGGAAGCTGTCGGATGGGATCGCCGGGCCGAGCCGGTACGCGGTCAGGTGCGCCGGCGGGATCACGGGCAGGCACGAGTCCGCGGTGCTGATCTCGAACAGGGCGCCGGCGTGGGGCTCGCCCAGCGGCTGCACCTCGACGCGGTCGCCCACCTGCGTGAGCACGAGGGGTGGCGCGGGCGTGCAGGGCCCGGTGGCGTGGAGCGCCAGCTCGACCGGCTGCAGGCAGGCCGCATCCGTGAAGTAGGCGACCCGCATCAGCTCGAACCCGCTCGTCGCGGTGGGGAGGCAGCGCAGCGTACCGGCAACCGCCCAGGGCATGCACGTCACGCCGGTCACGGTGTCGAGCAACCGGAACGGCAGCTCGAAGCGCGCGCCTCCATCGACGAGGACCTCGCGGAGCAACCGGTGCCCGGCTGCTGGCTCGGGCGCGCGCGGGAACACCGGTAGCTCGAAGCCGGCGCCGACCGCGAAGGCGCGGCGATCGTCGAGCGGGACCTCGATGCAGCTCTCGCCCGAGCGGGTGAAGGCCGTTGGCAGCTCGGCGCCGAGCTCCGCGTAGGTCGTGCAGCCGGCGTCCGCCTCGGTGGCCACGACGGCATCGGGCAGCGGCCGGCTGCGCTCGACGACGACCGCGAGCTCGGTGCAGGCGGCGTCCCGATGGTACGCGGC
>JALZOI010000729.1 GCA_030857245.1 Myxococcota bacterium | reverse complement strand
GTGCGGGGGCGGCGGCGCGCGCGCAGCACGAGGCCGAGCAGCGCGATCAGCAGCCAGCTCGCGCCGCCGCCGGTGGTCGAGCAGCCACCGCCATCCGCGTCGTCGGCCGGATCGCCATCACGCGGCGGCGTCCCGTCGAGGCGCGTGAACCGGAGCGCGTCGAACACGATCTTCGTGTTCGTCGCGTTGGCCTCGCTGGTGTTGTCGTTGACGCGCACGGCTTGCTCGAAGCCACCTTCGACGAAGTCGAGCTCGCCGATCAGGTTCCAGCCATCGACCGCACTCTGGTTCACGGTGACCGGCGTGCGCACCTCCCCGTGCCGCACGTCGTAGACGGCGCGCTGCGAGCCGTTGAACGGCGCGGGCGTGTACGCCTCGACGCGATACCGCCCGGGGCTCGCGAAGTGCAGCGTCCAGCGGCCGTAGTTGGAGGGGGTGGCGGCATCGGTGGCGTGCGTCCACTGCAGCGACGAGCCATAGCCCGCGGCCTCCTCGCGGATGTACTGAGGATCGCCGCCGGTGCGGAAGCACGCGCTGCTGTCGTCGACGATGGTCTCGCCGTCGCCGGCGATCAGCTGACACGGCTTGCAGTCGGCCGCGCAGCTGTCGGGCGTCTCGTCGCCATTGCACGTCGCATCGCCGCACACCGCCCGCGTGCCGAGCGCCTTGAGCTCCGCGAGCGTGCCGTTGAACTTGTTGACGTCGACGGTGTTCGCGGTGATGCCGGGGATCCGCGCGGTCGAGCTGTACTGGTGGATCGCCCAGCGCGACCACTGCTGCGGGACGAGCGGACAGGTCGCGCTGTAGTTCGCGATCCACAGCGGGTGGTCCTTGAAGTCCGCGCCGCCGACGCTGTCCTTCCAGAAGTAGTAGCCGGTGTAGATGATCGGCTTGACGCCGACCGCGGCCTCGACGTGATCGACCCACTGCCGCACGCGCTGCGAGATCTGCGTCGCGGTGAGCCCGCCGGCATCCTCGACATCGAGCACCGGCGGCAGATCGCCGGCCTGGAACGGGCCGAGCTTCGAGAGGAACAGGTTGGCCTGCCCGAGCACGTCCTGGTCGGGCTGGAAGCGCTGGTAGGCGCCGCGGAGGATCCCGACCTCCTTCGCGCGCCGCCAGTTGTAGGTGAACTTCGCGTCGATGTCGGTGAGGCTGCGGCTGATCTGGATGAAGGCGTACTTGACGCCGGAGTTCGCGACCAGCTGCCAGTCGATATCGCCCTGGTACCGCGAGACGTCGATGCCATACGTCGTCGGGCCGTCGGCGCAGACCGCGACCTCCTGGGCGACTTCGGCGAGGGTTGGCTCGGCGGGCTCCTGGAGCTCCTCGAGCCCGCAGGCGGACGCGCCGAGCAGCGCGAGGGCGAACGCCGCGCGCGTCGCGGCGACGGAGATCAGCGTGGGGGGCTGCATGCGCGACCTACGCCCGCACGCCGTGGCGACGGCGGCCACCGAGGACGAGGGCGAGGAGGAGGCCACCGACCAGGCCGGCGCCACCGGCGCCCGAGCCCGCACTGCAGCCGCCATCGTCGTCCGGGTCGGGGTCCGTGGGATCGGGGCCGTCGCGGTGCCGCACGAGCGTGATCTCGACGTCGGCCCGGACGCCGGCGGCGACGGTGACGTCGACGGTGGCGTCGTCGTGACCCGCGGCCATCGCGGCGAGGCGATGCGCCCCGACCTTCGCGCCGGGGAAGCCGAACGCACCCTCGGCATCGGTGGTCACGGTGGTGCCGTCGTCGAGCTTGACCATGGCACCTTCGATCGGACCCAGATCATCGACGACGCGGCCGGCGATCGAGCCGTCGGGATCGACCGGCGGCTGGGTACCGGGGACGTACGGCGCCAGGTTGTAGTGGCGCTGGATCGCGCGGAGGTGTGCGACCGCGGCCTTCTGCCGCTCCGTCGCGGAGCCGAGCTTCGCCGCGTCGGTCGCATTCGTGATGAACGCGAGCTCGTGGAGGACGGCCGGCGCCGCGGTGTCGCGCAGCACGGCGAAGTTGGCGACCTTGTTGCCGCGATTCGTGAGGCCCCAGGCCGCGACCATCTCCTGCTGCACGAGGTTGCGGAGCAAGGAGCCCGTGCCCGTCGCCGCGATCGAGAAGGTCTCGATGCCGTTCGCCGACGGATCGCCGAACGCGTTCGCGTGGATCGACATGAAGCGATCCGCACCCTGGTTGTTGGAGTAGGACGAGCGACCCGCGAGCGACACGAAGGTGTCGTTGCTGCGCGTCAGCAGCGCGGTCCACGTGCCGCCACCGCCATTGTCGGCGGTATCCGCTTTCAGCAGCGCCTCGAACCGCTTCGAGACGTCGAGCACGATCACCTTCTCCTGCATGCCGGTCCCGGTCCCGCCGGGATCGGTGCCGCCGTGACCGGGATCGATGACGATCTTGCGCTGGGCCGCGGCGTCGCCACCGAGGCTACCGACGGTGACGAGCGAGAGCACCGAGAGGATCACCAGGCGCAACATCAGCGAACCTCCAGGCGGCCGACGAAGATCCCGCCGGTGTTGTCGTCGAACGCGATGCGCTCGCCGGTCGGTGAGAAGCTCGGACGCCGCTCGATGACCGCGTCGGTCGCGGTCACGGGCTCGACGCGGTCGCGCGCGACGTCGTAGACGTAGAGCTCGGAGGCGATGATGTCATGACCATCGTCCTCGGTGACCTCGAAGGCGACCCGCTTGCTGTCGGGCGACCAGGCGGGCGCGGTGCCCGGACCGATGTGGCGCAGCGTGCCGGTCGAGCGGACGTAGAGGTGAAGGCCGGTGGTCAGGCCCTGGAACAGGACCTGGTCGCCATCCGGTGCGACGACCGCGCCGAAGAAGCGATCGCCGGAGCCGATGCGGATCACCGCGTTCGTGCGATCGACGACGTACATGCGGTCGTCCTTCGCGAACGCGACCGGCGCGGGCTGGGTGACCGTGCGGACCACGCCTGCGCGGCTGATCGCGAGATCCCGGCGGCCACCGGCGCGCGCCGCGCGATAGCGGATGCTGCCGTCGCTGGCCCACGTGGCGTGGACGCCGGCCTCGGCGTCATCCGTGATAGCGCGGGCGGCGGTGCGGCTCGGGGCCGTGGTGCCACCCGTGCTGACGATGAAGAGCCCGCGCAGCTGGGGACCGGTGACGAGCAGCTCGCGGCCGTCGGGAGAGAAGCGCGGCGCGAGATAATCGCCACGCGTGACCTCGCGGGCCTCGATCAAGCGGTCGGCACGGCTGATGCTGTGCCCACTCGCGATCGCGAACAGGACGAGCAGAGATGAAGTTCTACGCACGCGGAGCCCTGTTGCAAGCATCGTGCACCATCTTGTGCTTTCAATGCAGCTGGTTACGCGACGAACTCCGATGACAATGGTGAGCATGGCGAACAGTCGTGAGCATTCGCGATCCCAGGGGCCGCAGTGACCAGGGTGCTCGCGCGCGTGCTCGAACGCGGGCTCGTGCTGCTCGGGCTGCTCGGGCTCGGCGGGCTTGGCGCATGTGGCTCGAAGGATCGCGCGACCGCGTGGAGCGAGCTCGATCCCGCGGAGGCGTCGACGCGCGTGCGTGCCCGCGTCGATGGCTGCGGCGGCTTCACGCGCGTGCTCGCAGAGCTCTCGCGCAGCCGGATGTCGGGTCGACTCCTACAAGGGCTCGTCGATGACGCACTCGCGGCGGCCCGCGAGCGCTGCGCCGATCCGCTGGCGGCGATCACCGGCGCGGGCGCCGCCCAGCAACTCGCGCGCGCCCGCTGGGCGGATGAGCGACAGGCGGATGCGC
>JALZOI010000147.1 GCA_030857245.1 Myxococcota bacterium | reverse complement strand
CGCCATGACCGTCGACTCGTTCGCCTGCCGGTTCGGCGCGGCCAGCGCCGCCCGGGGCCGCGGATGCACGCCACTCTCCTCGGTGATCGCGGCGAGCTTCTCCGCCGTCGTCTTCAACGTCCGTGAGCGTGCCGGGATCGCTGCGGTGGCAGGTGCGCTGCCCGTCGGGCTCGCGGCCGGCTGCTTCGGACGCACGTACGAGTACAGGTTGCCCTCGTCGCCGCGCGGCGCGTCCGCCGCCGGAGCGGTCGGCTCCTTCGCGCGCACGCCGTTCACGTTCCCGAGTGGCGCCGCCTGTCCGATCCGCGTCTTGTCTTCGCTGCTCATTCGATCGTCCTCCGAGGAACACCCCGACAGCACGCCCCTGACACGATGAACGTGCCTTTGCCCAAACCCCTCCCATGATACAGAACCCGCTCGTCGAGATGCGCGGCGACGAGCCGTTGTTCGGTCGGATCGCCCCGCCCACATGTGTGCGCGCGATCGATGGATGCGACTTATCGAAGCGCGTGGCGCGCAGCGACGATCAGAACAGCCAGAGCGGCTTGCTGCCGGCGAACAGCACCCGGTCGCCTGCTGCAACCGACGACACGTCGATCTCGACCATCATGCCGCGCTGCACGCTCTCGTCATGCGGGTGGATATCGGTGACCTCACCGTCGAGGATCGCCGTCACCTTGCCGACCGCCTTGCACGCGACCAGGCCCCACGAGCAGCCATACAGCTTGGTGCCGAGCTTGATGTTGCGGAGGTTCGGGTACGGCACGAACGCGAGCACGACTCGCTGATCGATCGCCTTGAGGTACGGCGACTGCGCGAGCCGCCGCACGACCTTGTCCTGATCATCCATCCGCAGCTTGATGCTCTCGAGGCGCTGCCCGAGCGGCGTCCGCTTGCCGAGCGCGTTCTCCTTGTCGAGCTTCGCCTTCTCGAGCTCGCGCCGGACCAGCCACTGCTCGGGCGTCTTCGGCGCGTCGACCTCGTGGCCGACGTCGGAGATGAACTTCTCGTCCATCTTGACCCCGCGATCGACCTCGGCGAGGCCCGCCTCGATCTCGAACTTCTCGCTGACCAGCTCGTTCGCGCGCAGCTTCGCATCCGCGAGCTGCGTGGACGCCTCGACGACCTTCTGGTGCGTCGGCGACAGCACGACCGGCCGCACCCAGCTGTGGTCGAAGAAGTAGAAGATGTTGACGACGAGGAAGCCGATCAGGCCGACGAGGATCGCGGTGAGGGCGACGAGGCCCGCGACCTTGTAGAGCTTGACGATCGAAGGCTGCAGCGCGAGCCAGAAGCGTGGCTGAGCACGAGCCGTCGGCGAGCGAGCTTCCATGGGGGAGTCTTTACACTACGCAGCCGGCAACTGCGCGTGGGATCGCGCGCGTCGGGAGGTCTCGGTGAGCGCCGCGGCGTACACAGGCTCGCCGACCAGGATCCCGGCACTGACGGGATCGCCGACGGGCTCGACACCCGTCTCCAGCGTTGCTTCGTGGTTACGCGTCTCCCAGCTCGCCGTATCGAGGGTGAACAGCGCGAGCGGCGTGAGCAGGGCGTAGGTGATCGGCATCAGGAACGTGAGCGGCGCGAAGGCGATCGCGTTGACGCGCTCGCTCTTCGGCAGGTGCCGCACGCGCCACCGATAGTAGAGCCCGAGCAGCACGAGCACGCCGATGTGGAGCACGAGCGCCGCGAAGAACCTCCCGGCCATCAACGCGCGGACGACCGCGATCGGATAGACGATCAGCAGCGCCATCTGCGAGAAGAAGTGGATCGCCAGGATCGGGTTGAGCCGCCAGACGTGGCTGAACGCGCCCGTGTAGTCGACGATGTTCGAGCGGCGCCAGCGCAGCTGCTGCGAGAAGTACGACGACAGCGTGGTCGGCACGAAGGTCTGGCAGCGCGCGTCGAGCGTCATCGTGGTGAGGTAACCGGCCTTCACGATCTGGCGGGTGAGGAAGCGATCCTCGCCGTACTTGATCGGAACCCCGAGCACCGAGCGCTCCTCGAGGACGGGCTCGAGGTCGATGAGGACCTGGCGGCGATACGCGGTGAGGCAGCCGGACAGGCACATGACCCGGCGGAAGCCCCACTCGATGTTCTTGAGGAAGTAGTAGGCGTACCAGTACTTGATGACCTGCATCTGGGTCAGCCAGTTCTGCTTCTTGTTCCGCACGTCGACCCAGCCGCCGACCGCGGCGATCCGGTCGCTGGTGAACCGGCGGACGAGCTGGCGGATCGCCTGCTTGTCGACCACCACGTCGGAGTCGACCGAGACCACGATCTCGCGGTCGGACTCGCGGACCGCCCGGATGATCGAGCGGCGCTTGCCCATGTTCATCCGGTTGCGGATGACGCGGAGCCGGCCACCGGAGGTCCGCGCGACCTCGCGCGCGAGCTCGTAGCTGTCGTCGGTCGAGCAGTCGTCGATGCAGACGACCTCGAGCTTCGGGTGGGGGTACGTCGAGTCGAGGAGGCTCTGCAGCGTCTCCTTGATCGCGATGCCCTCGTTGAACATCGGGATCACCGCGGTGACCGTTGGTTCGTAGTCGTCCCGCGTCTCGTCGAACTTCTTACCTCGAATGCCCCTCAGGATGAGCCCGCCGATGTAGCGGTTCACGAACACCACCACCCCGAGGCAGTAGACGATCACCCAGAAGGCGTGGTTCGTCATGCGCGTCCCCGCGTTGCGAAAGGCGCGCCACCAGGGCGCGCACGCACGAGCGAGTCACAATGCAGGCTAGGGATCACGGCAACGCTAATTCGTAGTGAGCACGCGACCACCCGGCCGCGAGCAAAGACGTCGGAAAGTAGTGGAGGCAAACTATTATGCTTGAGCCACTAACTCAAGTTGCATGACGCATGTTGCCAGAATGGGCGTGACGGGCGGCACCCCCCTCAGGTTCCTGAGGAACCGGACCTTGTCTTCGCCTACCCCACATGAGATGAGCCGACCGTGCGCAGGGCGCTCCCGGCAGTCTTGCTGATCGCGGGCTTGGGGTCTGATGTCCGGGCTGTGGCCGCGAGTCCCACTGCACCGGATGGCAGGCACCATGATCGGGATGGCGTGGCCCGGGCGCCGTCGCCTCAGGAGCTTCCACCCGCGCCGACGCCCTGGATCGACCTCGGCCCCACCCCGGTCCTGACGGCGAAAACCACCCCCCCGACCAAGGGCCGACGCCTCGCGGCGCCCCTGACGCTCGCCGGCCTGTACGCCGGGTTCATCGGCTGGACGTACTTCGCCTGGTACCGCCGCCCGTCGCACGAGTTCCGGTGGGCCGATCCGGCGAAGGACGGGACCTGGAAGATCTGGAGCAAGGAGGGCTGGTTCGGCACCCGCGGCTACGCCGGCGGCGCCGATAAGATGGGCCATGCGTGGGCGACGCTCGCGCTCGCTCGCGCCGGCACCGAGATGCTGAACCAGTGGGGCGGCTACAGCCGGCTGACCTCCGCGATCGTCGGCACCTCGCTGTCGCAGGCGCTGTTCCTCGGCGTCGAGATCCGCGACGGCACGTCGTACGCGTTCTCGCCGGGCGACTTCGTGTTCAACACGCTCGGCGCCGGCCTCGCGTTCGCGCAGTCGATGTGGCCGGCGGTCGACGAGGCGGTGGACTTCCGCGTCGAGTACGTGCCGAGCCCGGCGTATCGCGCGCGCGCGCGCGCCAAGTCCGACGTCGACCTCGCCGAGGACTACTCGGGGCAGACCTATCACCTCGCGTTTCACCTCGGCGCGATCGACCGGCTCGCCGGCTGGCGCTACGGCCGCTGGGCACCGTACGTCGATCTGACGTTCGGCTTCGAGACCCGCGGCTACAAGCCCGACCCGCTCTACAAGCCGAACCCGACCCAGTGCATGGAGGACGGCACGCTCTGCGACTTCGCCAAGGAGCGCAACCTGTTCGTCGGCCTCAGCGTCAACGTCCAGGGGGTGTTCGACCGGCTGCTGACCGGCCGCTCCGAGGGGCTGCGCAAGTTCCTGCACGGCGGCCTCGAGGTGTTCAGCGTCCCCTACACGACGCTGCGGATGGCGACCCAGAGCTCCTCGCCCACCGGCGAAGTCCCCGACGAGTAGCGCGCGGCGAAACTGGCGGCGCATCACGGTGTCCGTCTGGCCATGCACCTCGCCGTCGGAGCCGGGATCCTCGCGTGCCTGGTGACCGCGTGCACCGGCTACGACCCGGTGGAGGACATCCCGCACCGCGAGTACGCGGCGACCCCCGAGGCGGTCCAGGCGATCCTCGCCGAGTCCGCCGGGGTCCGGGTGTTCGCGGTGGGCGAGTACCACCCGACCCGGCAGGGCGTCGTCCGGACCTCGCCGCTCGCGCGCTTCACGTCGGAGATCGTCGGGCTGCTCGAGCCGCTCGCGCAGCACCTCGTCGTCGAGGCGTGGCTCGACGACACCTGTCGGCGGACTCGACCGAGGTCACGACGCAGGTGACGACCGCGATCGGGCGGCCACCGAGCACGCAGCGCGAGCTCCACCACCTCGTGGCCTCGAGCCGACTGCAGACCCACGGGCTGCCGATCACGTGCATCGAGCACAGCTCGGTGCTCGACGGGCGGGGCCGCGTCGACTTCCTGCGGCTGCTGCTGATGGTGACCGAGAAGCTCGGGGATCGCGCGCGCGCGCTGAGCGCCGGCGGCCGCTCGGTGATCGTCTACGGCGGCGCGCTCCACAACGACCTCTACCCAAGCTGGCCGCTCGCCGAGCTGTCGTACGCGGCGGGCCTCGCCGAGGAGCTCGGCGGCGGCGTGCTCGAGCTCGATCTGGTCGTCCCCGAGCTCGTCGCGCCGATGGCGATGATCCGGCGCGAGCCGTGGTTTCCCCTGATCGGGCGCGCCTCGCCCGATCGCGTGCTCGTGTGGCAGCGCGGCCCGGGCAGCTACGTCGTGATCCTGCCCGCGCACGACGAGACGGTGGCGAGAGTGGCGAAGCCGGTCCCGGTAATGTGAACATGCGCCGGTGACCTCGCGCCCCGCGCGCAGCTGGAGCCTCGCGATCTTCGTCGCGGTGTTCTCGCTGTACCTCGTGACCTCGAGCCGCGAGCCGGCGTGGGGTGACGCGCGTGGGATGTGGGAGGTCGCGAACCGCCTGGTCGGCGAGCGCACGATCGCGATCGACGTGCGGTGGCCCGAGGACATCCCGCCGGGCCGCGGCGGCAAGTACTACGGCATCACCCCGATCGGGACGTCGCTCGTCCACCTCCCGGGCGTCGTGATCGCGCGCGCGGTGCACGGGCTCGATCCGCGACACGACGCGCTCGCCCGGCCGCTCGCGACCCACCTCGCGCCGGCCGCGCTCGGCGCGCTCGCGTGCGTGCTGCTGTTCCTGCTGCTCTGCGATCTGGGGATCCGCGTGCGCACCGCGAGTGCGTGCGCGGCGATCCTCGCGTGCGCGACGACGACGTGGGTGTACGCGCGGATGCCGTACTCCGAGATCCTCCAGCTGACGTGCTTCCTCGGGCTGTTCCGCCAGGTCCTGCGGGTGGCCGCCGAGCCCGCGCCGCGCGACGCGATCTGGCTCGGCGTGTGGGCCGGCTGTCTGTTCAACGCGAAGTACGTGTTCGCGTCGGCGATCATCGGCGGTGGCGTCGTGCTGATCTGGACGTACCGGCACCGCCGCGCCGAGCTGCGCCGCGTGCTCGCGTGGGCCACCGTCGGCGGCGCGCCGCTGCTCGGGCTCGCGCTCGCCTACAACTACCTGCGCTGGGGATCGATCACGCAGACCGGCTACGAGCCGTACCTCGAGATGTACTTCGGTGGCAGCGTCTTCGACGGCGCGTGGGGCATGCTGCTGTCGCCGAACAAGAGCGTGTTCCTGTACTCGCCTCCCCTCGTGCTCGCGCTGCTCGGGCTGCCGGCCGCGGTGCGCGCGGTGCCGCGGCTCGGGTTCGCGATGCTCGCGATGGTCGCGCCGGTGTTCCTGATCTACTGCACGTACCGGTCGTGGAGCGGCGACTACGCGTGGGGCCCGCGCTTCATCGTGTGGGCGATCCCGGTGCTGCTGATCCCGCTCGCGTGGTTCCTCGAGCGCGCGACGACGCGGTGGCGGCAGGGCGTCGTGATCGGCGTGGTCGCGCTCGGCGTCGCGGTCCAGGTGCTCGGCGCGGCGCTGTACTGGGATCACTTCATCCGGGTCGCGATCGAGACCAAGAACCAGTGGCTCGGCAACCCGAACCGCGCCGGCGCCTATATCCCCGCGAAGGGCCGGCCGCACTGCGACTCGTGCTTCGAGGACACCTACGAGCTGCTGTGGACGCCGGCGTTCCAGCCGATCCACGGCCACTGGTGGCTCGTCCGCTCGCTCGCCCGCGGCGACGCCGCGCAGAGCGCGCAGCAGCACGCGCCGTGGCGCCGCTACACCACCCTCGACGTCGACCTCTCGTCGACGTACCCGCGCGCGCGGATCGACTGGTGGGGTCTGCTGTGGATCAAGGACGCGCCGCACACCCGGACCGCGGGGCTCGCCCTCCTCGTGCTGCTGGTCACGGGGCTCGCGCTGGGCGTGTGGCGGTGGCTGCGCCTGCACCGGGGCGCGCGGGCCCTCGAAGGTGACAGCGCCGGCGATTCGGCGTAGAAAATCAGTCGTGCCACGAGTCGTGCGTGACGCTGACGATCTCCCCGTGACCGAGCCCCCCGATGACGTGACGCTGCCGAGCGCCGAGGACGTCGAGCGCTGGGTGCTCGCGTACCTGCGCCACGCGCCGCTGTCGCTGACGCTGCGCGAGATCAACCGGCTGATCGCGATCGAGACGGTCGCGAGCGGGCAGGGCCCGGTGCTCGACGTCGGCTGCGGCGACGGCTTCTGGTGGACGCTGCGGGGCGACGGCGGCCGCGAGATCTACGGCATCGATATCTCGGCGAGCGAGGTCTCGCAGGCGAAGCTGCGGATCAACGCGGCGCTCACCGACGTGTCGCGCGAGCGGCCGTTCCCGGCGACCGAGTTCCAGGAGATCATCGGCAACTGCTCGCTCGAGCACGTGCCCGACATCGACGCGGCGCTCGCGAACCTCCGCAAGGCGGCGGCGCCCGATGCGCGCCTCATCATGTTCGTGCCGACGCCGCGCTGGGCATTCCAGGGCCGGCTGCAGTCGCTGCTCCTCAAGCGCGCGCCGCGGATCGCGATGAGCCTGTCGGGTGCGCTCAACGGCTTCTTCCAGCACTGGCACCTCTACGACGCCAAGGTGTGGACCCGCCTGCTCGCGCAGCACGGCTGGAAGGTCCGCGCGACGTACGGCCTCGGCTCGGCGCGCTCGGAGTTCCTGTTCCGGCTGTTCATGCCGCCGGCGTTCCTCGAGTTCCTCGCGAAGCAGCTCACCGGCTTCTATCCGTCGAAGCTCACGAAGTACCTGCCCGATGCGCTGCTCGCGCCGGCCGCGAAGCTCGTGCGGTGGGCGGTCTCCGATCCGCTGGTCGCCGTCGACTCGCCGACCGCGTACGAGTACCTGATCATCGCGGACGCCGCCGAGGTCCCGTGACGAGCCCGCCGGCGAGCGACCCAGCGAGCGGCCCGGCGAACGGCCCGCTGGGCGAGCCCGCCGCGCGCGAGCCCGCCGATCGCCTCGACCAGGGCGACTACTTCGAGAACCATCGCCGCGCGCGCCAGTTCCCGTGGACGCTCTACCACCAGCCGCTCGAGCGTGACCTCGCGCGGTTCCTCGGCGAGGTCGCCGGCGAGCATCCGACCGGCGAGATCCTCGTCGTCGGTTGCGGGCTGCTCCACGAGATCGACGCCGCGCCGAGCAGCCTGACGTTCCACGTCTGCGACATCGACGAGCGCGCGGTCGCGGCGGTGCTCGCCCGCGGCGACGCCAGGATCACCGGCGGGACCGTGGTGCCGCCCGAGGCGCCGATCGATCACCACATCGACGGCGGCGTCGCGCAGCGGTTCGCCGGGATCTACGCCAAGGAGGTCGTCGAGCACGTGCTCGCGTGGCCGACGTGGCTCGCCGGCCTGCGCCGCGCCCTCGTGCCGGCCGGGCGGCTCTGGCTGTCGACGCCGAACTACGGCGAGCCGTGGCTGCCCGCGATCGAGTCCACCGTGCTCGAGCTGATCGCACGGCGCAGCGGCTTCTCGCGCCGCCAGCTCCACCCCACGCGGTTCTCGCGGAGCTCGCTGCGCCGCGGCCTCGTGGCCGCTGGCTTCGAGCAGGTCGACGTCCGCCCGACCCCGACGCGGCTCGCGCTGACCTCGTCAGCTCGCGCGCCGCGCTGACCCGACCCGGCTCGCGCTCACCGCGCGCACGCGGCGCCCCGCTCTCGAGTCGGGCCCGAAAAAACTGCGCAACCGGTGACCGGCTCGGTCGAAACAGACCGCCATGCGCAATTCCAGGCTCCCTGGCCCTCCCGGACTCCGCTCTTTACAACCACCGCGGCGGTTCCGCACAATGGCCGCGAAATACGGAGGTGCGGCGTGAAGACGTTCAATTGGTTGCTACTGGTGTTGATGGCGGTGGGTTGCAGCAAGACACCGAACCCGGAGCGGTGCTGCGTGGACGCCGCGGATTGCGCAAGCCAGGGGCTCGACGAGTCAATGCGCGCGTGCGGTGCGGGCCTCGCCTGCGTAGCCAACGAGTGCATCGTCGCCAGCTGCTCCACGGGGGGCTGCGCCGCCAACGCCCCGGTCTGCGAGATCGGGTCTGATACGTGCGCGGGCTGCGATAGCGCCGCCGATTGTGCACGGTTCCCGACCGAGCACGTCTGCGATGACAGCTCGGGAGCATGCGTTCAGTGCGTGACGCCTGCCAACTGCGGCGAGAGCACCCCGGTCTGCGACGCGAACGCGTGCCGGGGCTGCGAGCTCGACAGCGAGTGCGCGAGCGGCGCGTGCGGCGATAACGGTGCCTGCGTCGCGGCCGTCGAGGTCGTGTACCTCGATCCAGCGGGGTCGGACACCGGCGATTGCACCAACGCGCAGCCCTGCCGAACGATCCCGTTCGGAGTGTCACGCACCAGCATGACGAGGACGCACCTGGTGATGAGGACGGGCGTGTACACGATGGAGACCTTCTACGAGCTACGGGCACAGCAGACAAATGCCGCCAGCCTGACCTTTCACGGCAGCGGGTCGAACCTGAACGGGGGCTTCTACGAAGGGCCCAAGCTCCTGTTCGGGATCCCCGTGACCATCCGCGATCTGACGATCTCGATCATGTTTGGCCGCGGGCTGAGGTTCGAGCCCGGCGCATCGTCCGTGCTCGAGCGAGTGAAGATCCAGACCGATACGACCGCGCTGGAGGTCGACGGAGAGGTCACGGTTCGCGACTTCCTCCTCGATACTTCACCCGGGCGTGACGGCGGGCAGGCCATCCTGATCGGTACTGGAGCCGCCCTCACGCTCGAGCGCGGAACGATCGCGGGGTTCCGGAGAGCGATCTCGTCTTTCGCGGTGGTCTCGTTCAAGGCGACCAGCGTGATGATCCACGGTGCGACGGCGATCGCAGTAGAGTTGCCTGAGGCGCAAGGCAGCATGAGCTTCGTGACCATCGCCGGGTCGGGGACCGACACCGGAACGGGCCCGCGCGCGGTGCTGTGCGGGCCGAGCATGACGATCAGCAGCAGCATCATCTGGGCTCCAGGCACGTCGGCCCGCGTCCCCGTCAGCGGCTGCAACCTCGTCTCGAGCATCGTCGGACCGACCGCTATCGCCGGGATTCCGAGCAGCGATCCCCTCTTCGTGGATGCGGCCAACCGCGACTATCACCTGCGCAGTAATAGCCCGGCGAAGGACATGGTCGCTGCGGGACCAAACCTTGACTTCGAGGGGGATCCGCGACCGAGAGGCGCCGGCTTCGACGTTGGAGCTGACGAGGCGCCGTGAATTTCGGCCGCAGAAGAATCTCGTTGCTAGAGAATCTCGCCGACGCAGCCGGCGATGTCGAAGAACATGAAGGCGAGCGCCTTCTCCTGCGGAGAGAGCGCACCGGCCGAGTTACAGGCAGCCGGGAACGAGCCGCTGGTGCCCCCACCGGACACGTGCATGTCGGACATCACGACCTTGCCGCACTTCGACTCGATCGGGGCCTCGACCGGCGTCGTGAGCTGGAAATTCTGGAGCGAGCCGTCCTGGAGGTGGACCCAGCGCTCGGCCCTGGCCGGATCGATCATCGTGCAGGTCTTGCGAGTATCTTTTACAAAGACCTGCCCCAGCGTGGTCGAGCCCATCACGTTGACCATCCACTGCGCGAACGCCGGACCTTTCGGGTTGCCGGTCTGATCGATCACGGCGGTCTGATTCGTCGGCGACGGAGTCGTATCGATGTTGCACTGCGCGACCTCCGGCCACACGGTCGGTGCGACGGCGCCGTTTCCAGAGAGCCACTGGCTGTGGTAGTGCGAGAAAAACGCGCGACCGCCGAGGTCGGCGTACGCCTTGACGTTGTCCATCATCGCCCGCGTCGCGGTGGAGTCGCGGCTGCAGTCACACGAGAACATGATGATGTCGTAGGCCTTGAGCTTGTCGAGGCTGCCGGTCAGGGTGGAGTACGCAGCGAGTGGTTGTCCGTGCGCGCTCGTGAGACCGCCGCCGTTGAACAGGTGGATCGACCCGGTGCCGCCGTCGTGGGTAAATTCCGAGTCGGCCACTCCGAGCTTCTTGAGCAGACACTCGAGTTGATCGCAGCCGCCCGAGCCCATCGCGATCTTCGGGAGCTCACCCTCGGTCTTGTTCTTCGGCAGCGAGGTGATCGCGGCGGGGAGCGGGTTGTCGGTGCATGCCTCGATCGACGGGATGGCGACCTTGCGGCGCCACTTGCCGATCGTGATGAACAGCGGCACCGCGCTGCCAGCCGGGACGTTCGTCATCGTGAACTTGCCGTCGACGCCCGACGTGGTGCTCGCGGCGGCGGCGCCGGGGAGCTGACTCTCGCAGCGCGAGCACTGGACGCCGGTCGGCCACGGACCCGGGTCCGTGAGCGGGACGTAGACCGTCGCGCCGTAGAGCGGCAGCGTGCCGTTCGGCGCGTACACGGTGCCCGACACCGACGTGGGCGGCTTGCCCTGCGCGGCGCAGTCGACGACCTGGCAGCCGATGCCGACGCACGCGTCGGCCGGCCCGGCACCATCGGGGTTACCACTCCGAGTGTCGGGGCCACAGGCCGCCGCCAACACCACCAGTACTGCCACGAGAACGTTCCGCATGAGCGGGTTATATGCGTGACTGCCACACCGGCAGAAGGCTTTTCTTCGGCAGACCGCTGACAGCGGACCACCGTCGCGGCGCCGCGGGGCACCCGGACCCGGGCACCCCTCAGGAGGGCTGCGCGAAGCGTTCCTGGTAGATCCGCAGGATGTCGGCCGCCGTCTCCTCGATCGCCCGGTTGGTGACATCGATCACCGGCCAGTTGGCGTGCTTGCGAAAGATCTCCCGCGAGTACGCGATCTCGTTCTCGATGTGAGCCCGCTGGCCGTAGCTCGAGTCCTGCGGCATCCCGAGGTGCGAGAGACGGGCCTGGCGGATGCGCATCAGCATGTCGGGCTGGACGATGACGCCGAAGACCTTGCGGTCGTCCACCTGGGACAGCTCCTCCGGCGGGTCGACGCCGAGGACGAGCGGGACGTTGGCGACCTTGAGCCCGCGCTGGGCGAGGTACGTCGACAGCGGCGTCTTCGAGGTGCGCGAGATCCCGACGAGGACGAGGTCCGCCTTCGGGAGGTTGCGGGGCTCGGCGCCGTCGTCGTTCTTGACCGCAAACTCGACCGCTTCGATGCGGCGGAAGTAGTCGTCGTTGATGCTGTGGAGCAGGCCCGGCACGCCGGCCGGCGCGGAGCCGAGGTAGCCCGCCAGCTTCGAGATCAGCGCGCCGATCAGGTCGACGGTCTCGATGTTGTAGCGCTCGACGAGCTGGCTGATGAGCGCGCGCTCCTCGGCGTTGACGACCGTGAACACGACCAGGGCGCGCTGCTCGGCGGCGCGCTCGAGGATCTTCTCGAGCTCGCTCTCGAGCCGGACGCGCGAGTACAGCCGGATCTGCACCGGCTCGCTGAACTGCAGCGTCGCCGCGCGGACCATGCGCTCGGCGGTCTCGCCCGTAGCGTCGCTGATGATCATCACCGTCTTCATCGGGGCGTCTATATCACGGGGAGGTGATGACGGGGCTTCGGGGCGGAGGCCGCCGCCCCGTGATCGAGGACGCGCGGACACTCGGGATCGGGAGCAGCGAGATCGCCCAGCACGTGGGCGGAGACGACCTTGCAGCCGCCGCGACACAGCTCGTGGTAGCTGCAGCTCGCGCAGGGCTCGGCGGCGTCGCGCCAGGTCCGGAACGCGCCGAACGCGTCGGGGCGGGTCCAGTACGCGGAGAGCTGGGTGACCTTGGGACGCTCCGCGACCGGGGGCTCGGCCGGGGCGGGCGTGCCGGGCGGGACCGGCACGGCGTCCGGGACGAACGGC
>JALZOI010000146.1 GCA_030857245.1 Myxococcota bacterium | reverse complement strand
GGCTTCCGTCGGTCGTGTCTTCCTGGCAGTCTTCTTCATGGCGGTCTCTCCGGTTTTGAGCCCCGAGAATCCTCTCGGGGTCGGTTTGACCGCCACCTCAAATTTCAACAGGGATCGGGACTACGCCTCGCGCGAACGCGACGACCGCGCTCGACGATCACACGGCCTGCGTCTCGACCATCGACGGGCACGTCTCGTGACTACCCGAGCTTCCTTCGCTACTTCGCGGATCAGCCGGGCTGGCAACTCATGCTGCGCCTGCGCGTGCACTTCTCGTCTTCTGATAACCGAACCCTGAAAGGAACATGACCATGCGACTGGCTAGGAACCTCGTCTCGTTTTGCATCTTTGGCGCCCTGACCACGATCACTGCCTGCGGCGATGATGGTGCCGGTGGCGAAGACAACGAAGTCATCACCACCGTCACGCTGGAGCTGGTGCCCATGGGTGGTGGCGACACGGTCACCGCGTCGTTCAACGACGCCGATGGCGACGGTGGCGGAGCGCCGATCATCGATCCGCTCAACCTCGTGACCGCGAAGACCTACGCTGTCACGGTGCGCTTCCTGAATGCGCTAGAGACTCCGCCCGAGGACATCACTGTGGAGGTTCGCGACGAATCGGACGAACACTTCGTGTTCTTCACCGGGACGGCCGTGAACGGACCGGCGACGAATCAGCCCGCGGCTCCGGTGACGCACACGTACGCGGACATGGACGCCAACGGCATCCCGATCGGACTCAGCAACACGTTCGTGACGAGGCCCGGGACAGGCCAGCTGACCGTCACGCTGCGTCACCTGCCGCCGGTGAACGACACCGCCGTGAAGACCGCGGACCTGCCGATGCAGATCAAGAACAGCGGCTTTGCCGCCCTGCCCGGCTCGTCCGATGTCAGCGTCACCTTCATGACGACCGTCCAATAGGGCTGGCGATCGGCGGTCGTCGATCGTCGGCGTGGAACCGAGCTACGACCATCGGGCCGCGTACCTCGAGGCCGCGGGTAGCGCTCGACAAGAGCGGCCCGGGCGTCCGAGGCGTCAAGCCGAGGAAGCGCGTGGCCTCGACGAGCGTGAGCCCGATCTGCCAGCGCTCGATGGCACGTGGAATGTCCGCCATGAGTAGCCCGCACGGAGTCGTCGACTTCACGAGCTCGCCACCGACGAGGTTCCATTGCGGATGGACGTCGAATGCGATCGTCGCTCCTGGAAAGTGGCGCGCGATCCGGACGAGCACGCCGCGGATCTGGTCGCACCGGACGTACCCGAGCATCGCTTCGAGCACGAAACAATATGGGCCGGGCGCCGTGGCGACCAGCTCGAGCCACGATGACTCGAGGATCGACGCAGCGACGTGTGCCCGGCGTGCACATGACGACAACAGTGCACGGCGCAGCGACGTGACCTCGGGAAGATCGACGTCGAACCATCGCTGCCTGCCGTTGTCGAGCCGTTCGAAGCGCGTGTTCAGACCCGCGCCGAGCTCGATGACCGTCCCCGTCGGATGTGCGCCCAGAAACGAACGGACCATGTTGTCGAACACGAACGTCCGCACGACCGCTCGGAACCAAGGACGCCCCGCGAACCGCGAGAAGTCGTGGTCGAGCCGGTCGACAAGCGCACGTGCATGCGCATCGCCGAGCAGAGGCAGCAAGGTCCGAGCATCCGCCGCGCGCGCGTGTAATGGCCCGAGGAGAGTCGCGGCCGTGTTGCACAGTCGAACGGGCAGTTGAATCGGGCGATGTGCGGCCTCGGAGCAGGCCCGCACCGCCCTCCTGGCGTGTCGACCCGAAGGACGAGTCGGCGAGGTGTCCGCAGTCTCGAGCTTCACGCCCCGAAGTTATCGCAAAACGTTTGCATGTGCACACCTGACGCGTGTACAGATCGCGCATGGCAGGCCTCGAACGCATCCCCGTCACCGTACTCACCGGCTTTCTCGGCGCAGGCAAGACGACCTTGCTCAACCGGATCCTCACCGAGCACCATGGCCAGCGGATCGCCGTCATCGAGAACGAGTTTGGTGAGATCGGGATCGATCAAGCCCTCGTGATCAAGGCAGACGAAGAGATCTTCGAGATGAACAACGGCTGCATCTGCTGCACCGTGCGCGGTGACTTGATACGCGTGCTCGCCAACCTGATGAAGCGCCGCGACAAGTTCGACCGGATCCTGGTCGAGACGACCGGGATGGCCAATCCCGGCCCCGTGGCCCAGACGTTCTTCGTGGATGAAGACGTGCAGGCTGATTTTCGGCTCGATGGCATCGTCACGCTGGTGGATGCGAAACACCTGGATCTCCACCTGGGCCACCAGCAGGAGGCACACGAGCAGGTGGCGTTCGCCGACGTCATCGTGGTGAACAAGGTCGATCTGGTCGACGAGGTGAAGCTCGTCGAGCTCGAGCGAAGGCTCCGCGGCATCAACGCGATGGCACGAGTGATGCGTGGCAGCCACGGCGACGTGCCGCTCGCCGAGGTCCTGGACGTCGGTGGATTCGATCTCGCTCGCGCGCTCTCGATCCGCCCCACGTTCCTCGAGCCCGAGTATCCGTTCGAATGGGTCGGGGTCTATCAGCTCGCCCCAGGCGCACACGATCTCCAGCTGCACCCCGGACCCGACCCGACGATGCGCATCTTGATCGAACCGATCGCTTACGGCGACGATGCCACGATCGCCGACGCCGCCGAGAACGTGCATCGGCGCATGTCGGATCCTGCTCCGCTCGTTGCACCACGTGGCAGCGTCACTCCTTCGGGTACTGCGTTCGAGCTCGCGCTCGACGGTGATGCACCGTGGTCGTTCTCGGTGGCGATCGCCGAGGCTGGCCGCTACGCGGTCTTCACGCAGCATCTCCCCACGGAGTTCGCGCTACAGCTCGCGGCCGACGACGGACGCCGCTTGACCCCGTTTGCAGCGCGCGAGTTCGTGGCGACCCACACCCATGACGATGCGGTGTCCTCGGTAGGCCTCGAATTCGAACGCGAGTTCGACGAGGCACGGTTGAACAAGTGGATGAGCACCCTCCTTCGCGAGCAGGGCAACGACATCTTCCGCATGAAGGGCATCCTTGCAATGGCGGGCGCGGACCGACGCTTCGTCTTCCAGGGCGTCCACATGCTGTTCGATGGCCGACCAGATCTGCCGTGGGGCGACACGCCTCGCCGGAGCCAGGTCGTGTTCATCGGCAAGAACCTCGATCGCGAGGCCCTTCGCGATGGACTGACCGCATGTCTCGCTTGACCAAGCGCCTCGAACGCTCGAAGGCAAGTGAACCGGTGCTCGCGACGATCGGCGCGTACCCGACGGCGATCGCATGGTCCGCAGGCGGCACGATCCTCGCCGTCGGGCAAGATGACGGGGACGTCGAGCTGTTGTTCCCGGCGACCGGTGGGTCGCGGCAACGAATCCACGCCCATGCGGGTCCCGTACAGTCCGTCGCCTGGCACCCGCACCGCGACGCACTCCTCACGACGGGACAGGATGGCGCGGTGAAGCTCTGGGAGAGTCCGTTCGCCACGGCGATCGAACTGGCTGCCCCGAACGGAACGTGGGCCGATCACGCGTGCTGGACGGCGACCGGTGACCGCGCGGCGTTCGCCGTCGGGACCCGCGCGCACGTCGTCACTCCGGGCACAGCCCAGGTCGCGACCACGCAGCCGGTCGCATCGACGATCGCGGGCCTCGCATTCACGCCCAGCGGGAAGAGCCTCGGCGCTGCGTGCTACGGCGGCGTGTGCCTGTTCGATCCGCTCACCGGTCGCCCGACCCGCAAGCTCGAATGGCGCGGCTCCATGATCTCGATCGCGTTCGCGCCGGATGGCAGCGTCGTCGCGTGCGGCTGCCAGGACAACAGCGTGCACTTCTGGCGGATCGCCTCGGGCAAGGACGCCCAGATGTCGGGGTACCCGGCAAAGCCGCGCAGCCTGTCTTTCAGCCACGACGGCCGTTGGCTCGCAACCGCGGGCGACGCGGCAATCTCGCTCTGGCCATTCGACAAGAGGGGGCCCGAGGGTCGCGCGCCGGTCCAACTCGAGGGCCATCCAGACGTCGTCACGGAGGTTGCGTATGCGCCCCTGGTAGACCTGCTGCTGTCGGGCAGCAAGGACGGCACCGTGGCGATCTGGGCCCCTCCGAAACTGAAGACCCCGGTCTCGCTCGCGCGCATGACCGGCAAGATCACGCGGGTCGCGTGGGGAGCCGACGGCGCAGCTCAGCTCCTGCGGTGGGTCGCTGCCGATGAGAACGGGCGAGTGATGGTCGGTCAGCTGTGATGATGACAGCGATCGTCCTCGGTATCGCGCAGGGGGCGCGCCACTCGTTCGAGCCTGATCATCTCGCGGCCGTCTCGGTGCTGATCGGCGATGCTCGAAGCGCGCGACGAAGTGCGTGGCTCGGCGCGATCTGGGGCCTCGGGCACACGCTGTCGCTCGTCGCGATCAGCATCGCACTCGTCGCCTTCGGCGCCGCGCTTCCGGACACAGCCGACCGTGTGTTCACGCTGATCGTCGCGGCGATCCTCGTCTTCCTCGGCGTGCGCTCGCTGTTGCGGAACGACCACCATCATGATGGTGGTCAGAAGATCCGCTCGCCGCTTCAGGCGTTGGTCGTGGGGATGGTTCACGGGCTTGCGGGTAGCAGCGCACTGACCGCGATGGCCTTCGCAGCCTTGCCGAGCCCGACCGCTCGCCTGCTCTACATCACCCTTTTCGGAATCGGCTCGATCCTCGGGATGGCGGCCGTATCAGGCGCTGCAGGAGCGTGGCTGCAGCGAATCGAGCGCCTGTGGATCATGACAGCTCTCCGGATCGTGATCGGGATTTCGTCGATCGCGATCGGCGTGTGGACGGCCATCGAAGCGATGAGAGCTTCGTGACGAGGCGCCATGATTGATGCGCCCGATCGCCGAGCTGCCACCCGTGCCCTGAAGCAGCTCGCATACGAGCTGCTCACCCTCGCCGATGATGAGGTGGTCATGGTCACGGAGCTGCACTGTACCGAGCCCGGCTGCCCACCGACCGAGACGATCATCGCTGTGCTGCGGATCGGCGCACGACAGCAGCTCAAGATCCACAAACCGCTGATCGAGGTCACCAGGGCCGACGTCATCGCGGCGATCGCTGGCTCGCACGTACACTGATCGAGGAGCTATGCCTCCTCGGCCGCATGCTCCAGCGCAGCCCGCACGAGGTCGCGAACGTGCTGATCGACCAGTCGATAATAGATGTGCTTGCCCTCGCGCCGCCGCTCGACGATGCGCTCCGAATAGAGCACGCGCAGCTGCTGCGAGAGCGTCGAGAGCTTGGTTCCCGATTCGGCAGCGAGTTCGGACACGCACCATTCAGTCTGCCCGAGCGCGTGAAGTAGCCGCAGTCGGCTGACGTCCCCTGCGGCACGAAACAGCGCAGCCGCGCGTGTGAACGCCACGTCGGCGGGCGCCTCGAGCTTGGCCCGTCGTGGATGTGCGTGGGCCGCAGTACGTGGCTTGCCACGCGCGTTGCGCGCCATCGTCACGCAACCTCATCGATCGTGGGACGGCGGCCGATCACCTTCACCCGGGAGCGAGTGGGCCGTGATCGTCGCAGTGTCCAGCGTGCACGTGGTGAAGATGACCCGCGACGAGGTAGTCGACATGGTCACCATGCGGCACCGCCGGATGGCCGCAGTCGGTGCCGTGCACGTGCTTTCCATCGTGTTCGCCGCACGCGTGGTCGGGCGTGCATCCGGCCGGATTGGTCGAATCGACCGCCACCGTGCACTCGTCGATGTGATCGCCGTGGACCTGGTGCAGGTGACCATCGTGGAGATAGTCGATATGGCCTGCGTGGCTGACGGCGGTATGGCCGCAGGTGGGCCCATGCACGTGAGCGTGGCTGGGATGAGTGGAGTGGGTCGTCATATGTCCTCGGTCGGGTGAAACCAACACTTCAACGATTGATGAAGTGTTATAACAAAACGACTTCGCCGTCAAGCACGTCAAGCCTGACCCCGAAACACGGGGCCAGCGGATGTGCTCGATCTTCACTTCAGAAGACCGGGGGACCGAGCGCCGATGCCGTCGTGCACTCATGCGGAATCGCGTCGGCTCGTGCGTTCCGATCCTCGTGATGAGCCCGAGGTACCTGGCGCTGCTCGTTGTCACGGCTACCGGCTGGCCGCGACGCGGTCGCCTCGGCTCGCGGCAGGCAAACCGCCCATCGTGATGCTGACCTTGGCGGACAGCGTGTAGCGGAACTGCTAGCAGTTGCCGCTCTGCAGACGTCCTCGACGAGACGCGCGGCGAACGCGCCCGGCTCGCAGAGCATTTAGCGCCGAACATCTGGGCAACGCCGACGCAGATCATGGTGCCGCTGGATGCCTACACCGGAACGACGACTGACGAGAGACAACCTCGTTGCGTGTCAGGTCGGTCGCATCACGGGGCGCCGAGTGATGGATCCTCGACGTCGGATCTGGCGGATCTCTCGCTGCCGAGCCAAAACCCTGACACGTATTCATGACATTCCAGTCAGTTACAGGTGGTCCGGCCATTGAACTACCGCGAACCATGCACAGGTTTGCCGTCGCCGTCGTGATCACCGTCGCCGCAGGTTGCACTCCACGCGCGGTGACGCCGCCCGCGCGCACTCTCGTCATGCAGTCGGCCGCGTTGCCCGAGCCCGGGCACCAGGATGTCCAGGTCGAGGTGTCGCGGATCGGGACGATCTGGGGACCCGAGCTCGTCGGCGGCGGGGCGAGGCTGCGCCACACCGTCGCTTCGAACGTCGCACTCGAAGCCGACGCCGGGCTCTTGCGCGTCATCAACGCGGGAGACGGCGGCAACCGCAACGCGCACACCGGGCGGCTCGGCGTGGTGGTCACGCTTCCCGATCAGCGGCTCGCCGTCGGCGGCGGGATCGGAGGCGGCTACTCGGCGACGGCAGGGTCGTGGGGCACGGTCGATGTCGGCGCCGTCCTCAGCGGCAAGCACCAGCACGTGCGGCCGCAGCTCGGCGGCACGTTCGGCTACGGCACGCCGCTCGGTGACCAGACGTTCACCGTCTCCGAGCCCGATGGCTCGACGACGGAGCTCCGGCTGCCGCGCAACACGTTCGCGCAGGTCAACGCGGGCCTCGAGCTCGGGCCGCGGCGGTCGGCAGTGCTCGTCGGCGCCTCGATGATCCGGTTCTCGCTTCACGAGTCGGATTTCGCCGACGGCTCGCCGGGCTCGGGAGACGATCTGTACCTCGCGCTCGGCATCGGCGTGCGGATCGTGACCGACTGACTTCGGGTAGACGTTCTGCACGTCATCGACAGCCACCTGGGTGTCGTCGCCATGATCGCCGCTGACGTCCCACAGGTTCGCGGCGACCTCTGTCGGGCTCACATTCGCAGGCGCTGCCCACCGCGAGCACGAGCTGCACGGTTCGCGTCATACGGACCTGCAAACGGCAGGAACGCCCGTGCCACGGCACGACAGCACCACCTGTCGCACAGATGTCGTTCCCGGACCCGAGCTCGAGCGAGCCACCCCGGGCAGGCGTGCGCCGCGGGGCTCGTCGCGACGTCCCCTGACGATCGCGATGTGTGTCGGCGCTGCGATTTCGTTGTCACAGCTGCCCCTGCGCGCGCACTACCCGGCATGCAAATTCATCCTGCACTCATCCTGACCGTCCTCTCTTCCCTTGGCGCCTGCGTCTCCGAGCTCGATGGCGACGAGGAGCTTCTCGGCGAGCAATCCTACGGCGAAACGAACCAGGAGCTGTTCGGCACGACGACCTACGCTGGGGGCAGCGGCACGAACGTCGCGGTCCTCAGCGAGAAGGGCGCGACCCACACGTGCTTCCTCCGCGGCATCCGCGGCTCGCTCGACGGCACGCAAGGCAACTGGGGCGACCGCATCACCGCCTACGCCAAGGTGCAGCTGAACTCGGCGACGGACCGCTGGGAGGTCCACACCAAGTCAGGTTACGGAGGTCCGGTCTACGCCCATCACACCTGCGTCGCGACGACGGCCGGGCGCACGTTCCTCTGGGCGGTGCAGGGCGGCAACTACTATCCTCCCACCGCCGCGATCACGACCAATCGTCGCTGCTTCCTCACCGGGATCTCGGCCTATGGCGTCGGGATGAAGTACGTCGCCTGGGACGGCACACTGCCGGGCGCGAAGGTGTGGAAGTACGGCGGCTCGTGGCGCGTCAGCACGTGGTTCGCGGATAACTCCGACGGGCACATCGACGGCCAGGCAGCTGCCGTGTGCATCGACATCTCCGGCTACGGCGAGCTCGGCGATCACTACATCGGGAACGCCGACGTCGAGATTTATGATGGCGACGCGGCGCCGTGGTCGTGCGGCGCGATGGGTGTGTTCGGCGTGTTCACGGGCTCGACGGACATCGGCGCCTACAGCTACAAGTCGAACAACCGCTGGCGCGCGAAGGCGCCCGCGAACAAGGGCGTGCTGACGAAGTGCTTCTACTAGGGACCGGGTCGCGATGGAGGCGCCGGCCCGGGCGGCGGATCAGTCGGCTCCGGTCAGCGCGATCGAGGCCTCGTCGATCTGCGTCGCGCGCTCGGCGTCGAGCTCGAGCACGATTCCGCATCGCGTCAGCAGCCGTCCGCTCGTCCACGTAGCCGAGCGTCGTCGCGATCAGGTGCGGCGCGCGGGCGCGCTCGGCCGTGATCGCCGCGAGCCAGCCGACATCGCCGGAGCTGCCCGGCTCGTCCGCACACGAGGCAGGGCGAGCACGCGCTGCACGGTTCGCGTCATGGTTGCCACGCGATCCCGAACAGCGGCCGGATCTCCTGGGTGCCATGCACGATGCCGTCGCGCAGCGGCTGATCTCCGCGTTGATCGTAGTAGCGGATTCGCCATTCGAGCCGAAATACGATCTTGAGGTCCGAGCGCACCGGGATCGCCGCGCCGAGCGTGAGCATCCACCGGACCGCTGGATCGGCCCGAAAAGCGCCGTCGGTGGAGCCGTCGGCCGCCGGCAGGTCGTCACGCCCCGTATCCCAGCGCCGCGTGATGAGCCCGTACCCGAGATCCGCGAACACCCACCGCCACTCGCCACGCACGACGAGGCCGGCCCACAGCTCCGTCGAGCTGCCGCCGATCGCGGGATCGATCGTCGCGCGGCCGTCCGCGTCGAAGCCGACCAGCTCGCCGGCGCGCCGGGTGGTGCGATCGAGTGCGGCGAACACGCCGGCGGCAAAATAGCGGTGCAACGAGTACGTCACCGAGGTGCCGATCGTGACGGCGGTCTGGTCAACGAGCCGCTCGCCCCGCGGCGTCCCGATCCGGGGCTTGGCCTGCTGCTGGAAGTGAGAGAACCCGAGCGCGCCGTCGATCCGGATCGGCTCGGCTCCTGCGTCGCGGCCACGCAGCGCGACGAACGCCACGAGCGCCATGGCCGTCCCGAGCCTCACGGCAACACCTCCGCGCGTAGCAACAGGCGGTAGCGCAACCAGACGACGTGGAACCCGGCGAAGATCCCGAACACGCCCCAGCCAGCCGGAGGTCCGCCCTCGAGCTGCGACCACAGCACGCCGAGCGCCGCGGTCGCCGACCAGATGACTTTGAGGTTCAGCATCGCCCGGAACGATTCGACCCCGGCGTTGCGTCCGACGTAGGACTCGATCCCGATCCCGAACAGCGCGGCAGCGACGAGGCGGGTCGAGAGCGGGTCGACCGCCGGCCAACCGAGCAGGCCAAGGACCCACACCGGAGCGACGAACAGCGGCACCGCGGCCCCGACGTCAGCGATGAAGTGCACGACGAACCAGCGTCGGAGTGCGGGGGGGACCATGCGCCGAGAGTGGCACGGTCCAAGGTTCGACCTCGTGTCTAGCGATCGGAATGCGACGTCCGCACGGCTGAGGGCCAACCTCGCGCCGTCGTACGAAAGGTCGGGACCAAGGCTTCGGCCACTTCGACGTGCGGACGTATCGACACCCCGCACGGGCCGCGGATCCTCGATCGCTACTCTCACAACAGCGGAACGTGGATCTCGCGATCACCGCGCAGCGCAACGAGCCGGGAGATCTCGAGGAGGCGTCGACGTTCGCTGAACGCGCAGTTCGAACGAAGCCCGACCTGGCGATGCCTCTCACGATCAAGCTGAGCGTCGCAGCGGCTCGCCGCCGGTGGGCTGTCGCGGTCGCGGCGCTCGATAGCCTGAGCAAGACTTCGGCGTCGTTCTCACAGAGGACCAGCTGCGGGCCATTCCGCCGGTCGCTCCACTCGTCGAGACGCCCGAGTCAACCTGGCGGCAACAGCAGCAGCCCCGCTGCCGCGGCGCACGACGCGGCGCATGATCACCGGAGCTTGGCGAGCCTGGTGCGTGCGCAGAACGTCTCCTGGTTCAGCCCCTGGCGAAAGTGCTCGTCGAATGGACGCGGCGGTCTGGCCGCGAAGGTGCTGGGACGCGCAGCGCGACTCCGCCGGAAGCTCCGCGCTGCGCGACATGGTGCGATCTGCGAGCCCGACAACGCCGCGCGCGGGCCGCGGCGGATCGCCGGGATGGTCGTCGCGATTGGCGATCCCCTGATCGCGCCGCTCAGCGGCCGGGCCTGCGTGTTCCATGAAACGCGCGTGGTCCGAGTGGTCGGGCTGGGCCTCGATCCCTGGGATCTCGACTACGAGGTAGCGGTCGAGAAGCGGGGCGTACCGTTTCTGATCGACGACGGTACGGGCCGCGCCCTCATCACCAGCGCAGATGCAGAACGCTTGCTCGAGACCGACGTCGACCGCTGGTCGAGCGAGCGCGACGGGGGCCGCCGCCGCCGATGCTTTCCTCGCGAGGTTCGGCCAGCGCCGGCGCGGGCTGCTGTTCGAGAAGCGCCTGCATTTCACCGAGTCCATCATCGAGGTCGGCGAACGGATCGCGGTGGTGGGGCTACCGGTGCAGGGCCCCGAGCCGGCTCCGGATCGTGAGAGCCCGTATCGGCAGCGCCACGCCGGCTCCAGCCCGCCTCACGTGGCGCTGTCGCTCCGGCCGCCGCTCGTCATCACCGACGATCCCGCGTTCGCCCCGCCGCTCCCTGACGACTGAGCGCGGGGTCGTGCGCGACGCCAGCTACTCCCACGTCCCGTCCTGCGGGTCGAACTTCACCACGTCGTTGTCCACGGACTCGGACGCGAACATCGAGATCTCGAACACGGCATCTTCTCCCGATCCCGACAGGTAGAGGCCCGCGTCCGTGAGCACCGCTTCGGCACCCCACTCCTCGTTCACGAAGCGGCGACCCCGCTCGTCCTGCGTGCCCGCTACGAAGCCGACGAGCTCGAGGCGTGACACCAGCCGCTCGCGGTTCGCCGCCGTGAAAGCGACGAGGTTCTTCTCGTCCTCGAAGAACGCGGGATCGTTGGCGGCCTCGAACCTCGTCTGCGTCGCACGTTGGAACAGCTGGACGTGGTAGCTCATTCGCCGAGTCTAGACCCAGGCGGCCTCACCTCGCCAGGAGACGACGCATCGCGCGCGGGGGGACCGGGCCCGCTGCCCATCGTTCACTCACGCGGAATATCGCGTCGGCTCGTGCGTTCCAATCGGGGTGATGAGCCCGAGGTACCTGGCGCTACTCGTCGTCTGTACCAGTGCATGCGCGCCCCCCTTTCGTCCGGAACCAGACCTCAGGCCGAGAACGGCCCCGTCGGGCGCCCCGTCGCAGCCCGCGCCCTCGAAAGGCGTGCCGGCGCTGACCGCCACCGAGCCCGTCGGTGCTCCGCCGCCGTCGCTGCTCGACGCCCTCGACCGCGGGGATCTGAACCTGCTCGCGATCACCGAGGTCGATGAGGACGCTCACGACGGCTGCCGCGCGAACGGCGCGCGGACCTGGATCGTCTCCGCGATCGACGCCCGCAACGACGCTGCGACGTGCCTCGGCGACGGTGCCTCGGCTCCGGTGTGCGTGATGTTCGCCGGGACGGATCCCTCGCACGTCGCGGAGCGCATGTGCGAACAGCGTGCGCTCGCTCGTCCGGTCGACGTTCCGGCCTGGGCGCCCGACATGCTCGCGGTGCTGCGCGCGATCCCCGCGACGGACCTCGACTGGCGGGTGTCGCCGATCCAGGACGCGGTGCGCCCGTCGCTCGCGATCACGATCGATCAGCAGCTGTTCGTCGCGATCCGTACCGAGGCGGGCTGGCGTCGAACGAGAGAGCCCGTCGATCAGTGGGACAGGCTGGCCGGCATCGGGTCCTCGACACCACGCCGCTCACCGGGATGCGGTCGTTTGGCGTGATCACCTCCTCGTACTCGGGAGGCTCGGAGTCCGGGACCGAGACCCGCACCCTGACCGTGCTCCAGCCAACCTGAGCCATCCCCTCAAATCAGACCGAATACCGCGCGAAAGATTTCGTGACGACGGACCACCTCATCGTAGGCCTTCATGAGCGGCGCGAGCCTGTCGTCGCCCATCATCGGAATCGCCGCGTAG
>JALZOI010000728.1 GCA_030857245.1 Myxococcota bacterium | reverse complement strand
GTACGCGACGGGCGCCGCGACGTGGACCTCCGCGGCGGTGCCGTCGACGAGCACCCGCTCGGAGGCGAGCCGCTCGAGCGTGGTCCGCGCGTCGTCGCGGTGCGCGACGGGGACGCTCGCGAGCAGCTCGTCGACGGTCGTCCGGCCGTCACAGCGCACGAGGAGGTCGCGCAGCCACGCCGGATCGGCGACGCCGAGGCGGTAGCGGACGTCCTCACCCGCGATCAGCCACAGCGTGCTGGCCTCGACCGCGACGGTGAATGCCGGCGCGAGCCGCGGCCGCCGCGCCATGTCAGAGCGCGGAGCCGACGACGACCATGATCACGATGCCGATCATGCCGCCGAGGAACGCGCGCACGGTGATGCGCGCGAGGTGATCCTGCCGCTCGCGCCGGCCCGGGCGCTTCGACATGCTCGTCATGATCGCGAGCACGAGCGACGCCCCCAGCTGGAACGCCGGTAGCAGGATCGCGAACAGCCAGAACCACTCATGGCCCCGGCTGAGGTCCTCGCCGGTGACGGCGAGCACGAGCGGCGTCGCGACGCTGCAGACCAGGAACAGCGTCAGCCAGTAATCGCGCGCGATGCTGTACTTCGGCTCGACCTTCGTCGTACCGACCACGGCCGTCGGCGGCGCGGTCGTCAGATCGACCACGGGCGCCTTCGTGCTCACCGCGCCGATCAGCCCGCCGACCGTGTGCAGGCAGCAGCAGCAGCAACAACAGCACCCACCCGCCGCCGCCACCGGTGCCACCACCGCGGCGCGCTCCGGCGGCAACCTCTCGAACGAGATGCCCGACATGTCCGCGCATCATGACACGCGCCCGCCAAGCCGGTCGAGCGAACCGCGCGCTGCGGGACCGCTCCCACGAGCCCACATCGTCGGTGAGGGCCACGAGATTTGCGGCACGCTCGGTAAAGAGCGCCTCGGCGCGAGCGGAGGCTGGGGTATGGTCCTCGGCATGCTCCGCTGGTTGTTCCCCTGCATGCTCGGTGCGTGCAGCTTCGCGGTGACGCCGGGAGAGGGCCTGGAGATCCGGCGCACGATCGTGGCCGACAGCGCGGCCGAGCTGTCCAGCGGGGTGCTCACCGGCGGCGTCGTGTCACCCCGCGGCGTGATCGAGCCCGACTCGTTCGTGCTCGGCGGCCTCCATGCGCGCGCGTTCGCCGGCGAGCTGGTCGACGACGACGACAGCTACGAGGAGGTCGAGATCAAGGCCGCGGCCGCCCCGGCGCGCGGCGCGGCGTATCGCCAGCTGCTCGTCAACTGGGGCGGCGACCGCCCCCGCGGGCTCGGCCTGCTCGCCAGCGCGGACTACACGCTCCTCTACGACGGCGAGATCCTGCTGCCCGCCGGCCCGGTCCGCCTCGAGGTCACCGCCGACGATCGCGCGTTCGTGCAGATCGCCCTCGACCGCGCAGCCCCGGGCACGTTCGGCGCGCCGCTGCGCGCGCAGAACGCGACGGAGACCCTCGAGCTCACCGTCGGCGATGCCGGCTGGTATCCCATCCGCGCCGCCTACGCCCAGGCCAGCGGCGGCGCGAGCTTGCAGCTGACGCTCGTCGACGGTCCGGTCCGCACCGCGGTCGGGCCCGAGCGCCTGCGGGCGCGGGTCACCGACAGCCCGGGCCTCATGGTGTTCGGCTTCGATGGTCAGGGCTTCGTGCTCGATCGTGGCGCGACCACGCGGCCGACGATCGACGATGCGTTCCAGCTCAACGCCCCGCCGTTCGATCTCGGGATGCAGGGCGATCGGTTCTCCTTGCGCTACGCCGGCCAGCTGCGGATCGACACCGCGGGCTCGTACACGTTCACCGCGAACGTGGGCGGGGACGCCAGTGACGGGTGGCGGCTGTGGCTCGACGGCGCGCCGGTCGCATATCGCTGGGGAGGCGTCCCCGATCTCGCGAGCGTCACGCTCGATCTCGACGCCGGCTGGCACGACATCCTCGTCGACTACGCCGACGAGACCGGCAACGCGGAGATCGAGATCGGCATGACCGGACCCGACGCCCCCGACGGCGGCGTGATCGATCCGGCGCACCTGCGGCCCGCCGTGAAGTTCGGCAACACGTTCACGTTCCTGCAGCCGGCCACGACGTCGATCCTCGATCTGATGTCGACGCTGGTCCCGCTGCCGCTCCCCGGCACCGCGCTCACCGTGATCGACTCCGTCGACTACGGGTTCCGGATCGACAACCAGGACATGGCAGCGCTCGAGGTCGTCCTGTTCGACTGCACGGCCGGCAAGCCGCTGCCGCTGCGGGAGACGCCCGGTTACCACTACTACGCTGCCGACCGCTCGTGCGCCGGCAAGGCGACGATGCCCGCCTTCCCGTGGTCGCTGCGCATCACCGACAAGGTCAGCGGCAACGCGCCGTTCGCCGGCACCGGCGTGCTCCGGGAGTACGGCATCTCGGCGCTCTATCATGGCGGCGACCGCATGCCGTTCGCACCGGTGGTCGTCTACGACTCGGCGTCGGCACCCACGCCCGGCGCGCTGCGGATCGACGACCTGCGCGTTGTCGGCGCGTTCGATGGCGCCGCCGTCGAGCTCGCGATCCGGACCGGCCGAGACCCCGACAGCCTCGCGGCCGCGGCGTGGGTCGTCGTCGCGGACGGCGAGCTCCCCGACGTCGAGGCGAGTGAGCTCGTGCAGTACCGCATCGTCCTCACGACGAACGGCTGGCAGTTCCCGCAGCTCGACAAGGTGGAGATCGGGTACGCCGTGGCGGCCGAGCAGGACTGACGCGCGCCGGAGCTATCGCCGTCGACTCGCGTCGAGCCGTTCCCAGGCTGCGCGATAGGCGCACCGCGGCGTGCGTGATATCGCTGCCAGGTGGAGATCCTGAACCTGGCCGAGCTCGAGACGCTCGCGCGAGCTCGCCTCTCGCAGCTCGCCTGGGACTACTACGCGTCGGGCGCCGATGACGAGCGCTGCGTGCGGCGCAACTGCGAGGCGTACGAGCGGATCGCGCTGCACTACCGCGTGCTCGTCGACGTCGCGCGGCGCGACCTCGAGACCACCGTGCTCGGGCAGCGGATCGCGATGCCGATCGCGATCGCGCCGACCGCGTTCCACAAGCTGGCGCACCGGGACGGCGAGCTCGCGACCGTGCGCGCCGCCGGTGATGCCGGCACGCTGTTCGTGCTGTCGACGCTGTCGAACACCGCGGTCGAGGACGTGGTGGCCGCGGCGACCGGCCCGGTGTGGTTCCAGCTCTACGTCTATCGCGACCGCGCCGCGACCGAGGCGCTGGTGCGGCGCGTCGAGGCCGCGGGATGTCGCGCACTGGTCGTGACCGTCGATGCGCCGCTGCTCGGGCGCCGCGAGCGCGACGTCAAGAACCGGTTCGCGCTACCGCCTGGCCTCGAGATCGCCAACCTGCACGGGCTCGGCTATGCGCGGGTGCCGGTCGCGAGCGGCGAGTCCGGGCTCGCGGCGTACTTCGCCGAGATGCTGGATCCGAGCCTGACGTGGCACGCGATCGAGTGGCTGCGCTCGATCACGCACCTGCCGATCGTCGTGAAGGGCATCGTCCGCGCCGACGACGCGGTGCGCGCCGTCGAGCACGGGGCGGCCGGGATCGTGGTGTCCAATCACGGTGGGCGCCAGCTCGATGCGGCGCCGGCGACGATCGAGGTGTTGCCGCGGATCGTCGATGCGGTGGCCGGCCGCGCCGAGCTCCTGCTCGACGGCGGCGTGCGGCGCGGGGCCGATGTCGTCAAGGCCCTCGCACTCGGCGCGCGCGCCGTGCTCGTCGGGCGGCCGGTGCTGTGG
>JALZOI010000727.1 GCA_030857245.1 Myxococcota bacterium | reverse complement strand
AGGTCGGGCAGCTGCCCGGCGCCGGCGCCCGGATCGCCCGCGAGCGTCAGCCGCTCGAGGCGCGGCAGCCGGGCCGCCGCGAGGATCGGAGCGACCTGCGGCGTGAGCAGGACGTGCAGCTCGCGCACCCCGAGCTCGAGCGGGCCATGCTCGATCGCATCCTCCACGACCTGCACCCGCAGCTCGATCCGCTCGAGCGATCCCGGCAGCGTGGCGGCACCGAGCACGACGCGAGGGCCGGCGAGCACGAGCGTGCGGAGCTCGCGCTGCATCAGCACCGCCGGCGGCCGACCGCTGCAGCCCTCCAGCGTCAGCGAGCGCAGCGAGGGCGCGGCCTCCTCGGTGATGATCGCGGCGAGCTCGGGGCTGCACGGCCGGCGCAACGTGATCGCCTGGACCACCTCGCACACGCGCAGCAACAGCAGCTCGCGCCACTGCGAGGGAGGCAGCGGCTCGGCGAGCTCCTCGATCGCGTGGACGAGGCCGTGCCGCCAGCGCAGCGCGATCCGCTCCGCGAGCCGCGGCGCGAGCCCGCCGAGGAAGCGCGCCTCGTGCCGCTTGAGGTGCCGCTCGAAGCGCACGCGGTCCTCGTCGGCCCCGGGAAGCGCGGCGATCCCGAGCGCGATCAGCTCGCCGAGCGGATCGCCCTGCTCCTGCAGCCAGTCCGCGTAGACGTGGTAGGCGGGCGCGTGATCGGGCGCCTCGCGGAGCTGGCGCTCGAGCTCCGGATGCCGAGCGTCGGCGCCGATCGCGAGCTCGCTCGCCGGCGGCGTGAGGTGGCGGTCCACGAGCTCCTCGAGCAGGCTCGCCGCCGCGTAGATCTCGGTGACCTGCGGGTGCTGGCCCAGCCAGTCCTCGAGCTCGTGCGCCGACGGCGGGCGCCCGAGCGTCTCGACGAGCTGCGCCAGATCACGGCCGACGATCTCGAGGCGGCGGACCTCGAGTTGCTCGCCCTTGACGAGCTCCGCGAGCAGCTTCCTGGCCGCGACTACCCGGTCCATGTCATCGAGCGTAGCGCGGGTCAGCGCGCGATCGTCGCGGTATCGCGGGCGGCGCCCCCGGTGATCCGCGCGTCCAGTGCTAGGCTCGGTCTGCGTGAGGGGCGAACAAGTCGGGGTCGGGGTCGGGGTACTCGTGGTGCACGACACGCCGTCGCCCGATCCGGACCTCGTGCACACGCTCGAGAGCGCCGGCGTCCACGTCCGGTTCGCGCGCTCGACCGCCCAGGCATTCGCGCGGATCGGCGAGAGCGCGCCCGCTGCGGTGATCGCCGAGCCGCTCGACGATCGCAGCACGATGGTCAGCGAGCTGTCAGCGGGGCTCCCGGCGGGCATCCGGCTGATCGCGATCGGCGATCCGCGCACGCTCGCGCAGCCCGGCAACGTGAACGCGCCCGAGTGCGTGCTGTTCACCCCACCCGACGAGCTCACGGTGCGCGGCGTGCTCGGTGATCCGCTGGCGGTCAGCGCCGAGGTGCTGCTCCGCGAGCTGGTGGGCGTGAGCCTGTTCGGGCAGGACTTGCCCACGACGCTGCAGCAGCTCGCGGTCCGGCTCGCGCACGTGTTCAGCGCCGACGACTGCCTCATCCTGTTGCCCGAGGAGTCCACGGGCTACAGCGCGCGCCGGATCCCGGACGAGCTGATGGCCGATCTGGCGCGCCTCTCGGAGACCGTCTGCCGCTGCGCCACCACCGTGATCGCACCGGCCCGCCCGGGCCGGCCCTATCGCGCGTTCGTCGGCCTGCCGCTGTCGCACAACAACGGCCCGCCGCTCGCACTGCTCCTGCTGTGTCGCGAGAGTCCCATCCCGTTCGACCGCGTGTCGGTCGGGTACCTCCGCGGGCTCGTGGTCCGGCTCTCCGCGGATCTGTCCTGGCGCCTCGTCCACGAGCGCCTGCTCGCCGATCGCGACAAGCTCCGCGAGCTGTCGCGCATCGATCCCGTGCTCGGCATCGCGAACCGGACCGCGCTCCAGGAGGAGCTGTCGCGTCGGGTCACCGCGTCCGAGCATCGCGGCGAGCCGTTCAGCGTGGCGATCGTGGACGTCGACGGGCTGCGGCTGATCAACGAGCGCAACGGCTACCCCGCGGGCGACGCGGTGCTCGCCCACGTCGCGCAGGTCGCTCGCCGCGAGGCCCGGGTCCAGGACATCGTCGCCCGCTACGCCGGTGACTCGGTCGCGATCGTGATGCCCGGTGCGTCGGCCGACGACGCGACCACGATGTTGACGGGCATCCTCAGCGCGATCGACGCGATGCCCGTCGTCCACGAGGACACGCCGCTGAACGTCACGGTCTCCGCAGGCATCGCGGAGCTTCGCTACAACCACGACACCGGCGAGGCCGCACTCGGCCGCGCGATGGCGGCGCGTGAACGCGCGCGGCTCCATGGCGAGGTCATCGCCGTCGCCGACGGCACGGTCGCGGACGCGCCCGCGCAGCCCGACTTCGAGATCGGCACCACGCTCGGCGGCGTCTACCAGATCCGCCACGAGATCAGCCGCGGCGCGTTCGGCGTCGTCTACCGCGCCGAGGATCTCGCGCTGGGCCGGCAGGTCGCGCTCAAGCTGCTGCGCCCCGATCTCGCGCGCGATGGCGGGCTCGTCGAGGGCTTCCGCACCGAGGCCTCGACGCTCGCGCGGATCCGCAACCCGAACCTCGTCCAGGTCTACGCGTTCGGCGTCGACGGACCGAACGTCTACTTCGCGATGGAGCTCGTCGAGGGCCAGGGCCTCGACAAGCGCATCCACTCGGCGCGGCAGCGCCGCCGCCACGTGCCGATCCCCGAGGTGATCAGCATCATCGATCAGGTCGCCGGCGCGCTCGAGGCGATGCACCGCGCGGGCATGCTGCATCGCGACGTCAAGCCGGAGAACGTGCTCGTCGATCGCATCCACCGGCGGTGCGTGCTGGTCGATGTCGGCATCGCGGTCCGGCGCGGCGAGAAGAACCCCGCGGGCACGCCGGGCTTCACGGCGCCCGAGGTGTTCGGCGATCGTGGCGAGACGCCGGCGACCGACGTCTACAGCCTCGGCGCGCTCGCGTACATGCTGCTCACGCTGCAGTCCCCGTACGGCGACGCCTCACCGGTCGAGATCCTGCGCATGCAGAAGGCGGGGCGCCCGCGCCCGCTCACCGAGCTCCGCGTCGACTTGCCGAAGGCGATCGATGACGTGCTGCTGCCGGCTCTCGACCCCGATCCCGCAGGGCGGCCACAGAGTGCGCGCGAGCTCGCGAAGGCGCTCACCGACGTGCTCGTCAAGCCGGGCATCGCACCCCGCCAGACGCTCGAGCGCGCCGCGGTCAGCGCCCCCGAGCCCCGCCGTCAGATCACCACCCACACCTCGTCGCTGCGCGGCGAGCCCCCGACGGCACCGAGCACCCGCGGCGTGCTGTTCCGCTCGGCGTACGAGGTCCTCGGCGCGCGGCGGGGCAGCGCGTGGGTGACCGAGATCTCCCGCAAGCTGCCCGAGCTCGCGCCGATGCTCGCGCCCGAGAGCGCGTCACTCGCCTGGCACCCGACGGCGGCGTTCATCGCCGTCCTCGAGTCGCTGAGCACGAACGAGGTCGAACGCCACGCGATCGCGATGCAGCTCGGACGGACTGCCGTCGATCTCAGCTTCGGCCAGTTCTACGGCGCGGATCCGTCGGCGGTGAGCCCCGCGCAGGTGCTGCGCGCCACCGATCTGTTCTGGCGCAGCTATCACAGCTGGGGAACGGCGTTGGTCACCGCCCACGACACCAGCGCCGAGGTGACGTTCCGCGATGGCATCCTCAACACGCTGC
>JALZOI010000726.1 GCA_030857245.1 Myxococcota bacterium | reverse complement strand
GCGCTCGTGCAGGCGCTCGGTGATGGCAGCGCCGACGTCCGCCTCGAGGCGCTGCGCGCGGTCCACCGGATCGCGCCGGACTCGCTGGCTGGTGAGCCGATGCTCGAGGCGCTCGCGCGTGACCCCGACGAGCGGATCGCGCGGCTCGCCGCCAAGCTCGCCACGCGCACGCCGTAGCCACGGCCGCCTCGCGGTGCCTGCAACGAGCTTGCAGGCCGCTGGAACCAGCTGCTGGGGGCTCGATCACGGTGCGCAAAGATCCCTGTTGCCGCGGCGCGTAATGTCGCGTACCACCGATACCATTGCAGGTCGTCCAGCCATCGGTGCCGCGCCGTATCCTCGTCGTGGATGACTTCCCGGAGAGCGCCGCGTTCACCGCGGAGTATCTCGAAGCGCACGGCTACGACTGCCGGGTCGCGCTCACGGGGCGCGAGGCGCTCGACATCGCGGCCGGCTTCCGCCCCGACATCGCGATCATCGACTGCGGGCTCCCCGACATCGATGGCCGCGAGGTCGCGCGCACGCTGTGCTGCGCCGGTGCGGATCGCCCCTATCTGATCGCGCTGACCGGCTCGGGCTCGGACGAGGACCGTGCGCTGGCCCTGGCCGCCGGCTTCGACCAGTTCGCGGTCAAGCCGCTGAAGCTCGCGGCCCTGATGGCGCTGCTCCCCGGCGCGGACGAGTCCGTGCCGCGCCGATCGCTCGAGATCGGCGAGTAACGCTCGCCGCCTCGTCCGGCTCACCGCTCGACGGGTGACTCGACGATCGGGGCGCAGTCGTCGGGGTAGCTCCGGCGGAAGCTCACGCCGCGCGGCGCATCGTCGATCTCGAACGACCACATCGCGTCCCCGCTCGCCGCGAAGCTGGCCGAGATCGAGGTACGGGCGAGCGCGCCGCGCGGTGCGCCGTCAGCGATCGCGCGTGCCCACACCGCGAGGACGCTGCACCGGAACCGCAGCGGCGCGCCGCCGAACACGCCCATGCAGAGCGCCGGAAACGCCGGGTGCAGGCCGCGGCCCGGCGCCCATTCCAGCTTGACGCACTCGCGGTGCACGAACGTGCGCGGGGCTGGCGCCGGTGCGCCGAGCGGCCGCTGCGGATCATCGTCGGGCTCCGGTGCGGCCGCGCCGATCAGCGTGGCCTCGAAGCGGCCGTACGTGGGATCCATCGAGCCGTCCTCGCGAACGTACGACAGGGTCGCGGTCTCGAGCTGGAGTCGCCCCTCGCCGTGCGCCGCGAGCGCCTGGAGCAAGCGATCCGCGGGGACCGGGCCACTGGCGAACGGCACGGTCGGCGACGCGACCGCCTTCACCGCCTCGTCGTCGCGCTGCTTGCAGCTCGGCGCGAGCAGCGCGAGCAGCACCCCGAGGACGACGACGAGCGACCGGCTGCGCATCGGCCGAGCGTACTCCGTCGCGATCGCCGCTGCGGTGATCACGCGCTCGTGACCCGCGCCGCGGCCGCGGCCCAGACCAGCGGCGACAAGCCGCTCCTGGCGGCGACGTGCGCCGCGGTCGTCTAACAGGACGCCGCGATCGTCGCCTTTCAATAACGACAATCGCGTACAACATTGCGATTGACGATCTGCGCGACATGTTCTATTCGTCTCCTCCTCGTCGCAGTCGCGCGCTCACGCCAAACCGGCGTCGGTGCGCGCGCCCGGTCGCTCTCCGCCTCCACGTCTGGAGTCCTCGGAGCTCGTCATCGGAGCGCGTTCGCATCCCCGACGTTCCGGGGGCGCGGTGACGGTGACGAGGCCGGGATCTGAAGGTTCGAATCCTTCCTGCTCCACCAGGTTATGGAGCGGTGGCGGAATGGTAAACGCACTGGGCTTGCTCATCCCAACATCCCAGCGGTCTGGAAAACCGCCAAAAAACCTGAGCAGGTCGTCGTCGGTGATCGCCCGGAAGGGCCTCGCCCGACCACGTCTCGGCGAGCTCGGCTCGTAGCCAGTCAACTCCGCGCGATCACCACGCCCGGCCTCCGGGTCGCGGCACCATGATCGCGCGCGGCGGACCCGGCCCGCGCTGCACCTCGACGCGACGGAGTCCCCGCGCAACCGTCGCGTTCGCCTCGTGCGTGCGCGGCCACGGCGCGCTGGCGGTCACCGGCGCCGGCCACCCTTGTCGTTCATTCGTGGTGTTCACCGCCACAGGACCGCGCGCGTGCGCGGTTCGCGTGATGGTCAGTCTGTTTGCGAAGGAGTCAGTGTCATGATCCACCTCAACCTCCACCTCAACGAGCGCGCGGTCCTCGTGCGCGACGGCCAGCCCGAGCGTGCGCTCGGTCCGGGTCGCTACAACTTCTGGAAGCGCCGCGACGTGATCCGCTGGGACACGGACGCGCTCGTCTTCACGGCGCCGCCGGCGGTCCTCGCCGCGCTGCCCGTCGACTGGTACGCGACGGTGCACCTCGGTGTCACGCAGCGCGCGGTCGTCACTTGCGACGAGCGTCCGGTGAAGTTCCTGCGTCCGGGTGTCCACCGCGTGTGGACGATCAACCCCGGCGTCGCCGTGCGGATCTACGACGTCAACGCGCCGGCGCCCGAGCTCACCGACGAGCTGCGGGCGGTGATCCCGGCGGCCGAGCTCGTCGAGGCGCTCGTCCGTCAGTTCGAGCGCGGGCTCAAGTACGTGCAGGGTCGGTTCGAGGGGATCCTCGAGCCCGGTCGCTACACGTTCTGGAACCACCCGGGTGCCCGCGTCGCCGTGCACGTCCTCGACACGCGCGTCCAGCAGCTCAAGGTCGAGGGCCAGGAGCTGATGACCAAGGACAAGGTCACGCTGCGCCTGACGCTGACGGCGGAGTACGCGCCGACCGACGCGCCGACGACCGTGCACGCGGTCGCCGACGTCAAGGACGCGATCTACCTGGCGGTCCAGCTGGCGGCGCGCGAGTACGTCGCCGGGGTGACGCTCGACGAGCTGCTCGAGGGGCGCGACGCGCTGACGCGCTACCTCGAGGGCCAGGTCGTGCCGCGCGCCGAGCAGTTCGGCGTGCGCGTGCAGCGCGTCGGCGTGAAGGACGTGATCCTGCCCGGCGAGATGAAGACGCTGCTCAACAAGGTGATCGAGGCCGAGAAGGCCGCGGTCGCCAACGTGATCATGCGCCGCGAGGATGCGGCGGCGACGCGTAACCTGGCGAACACCGCGAAGGTGATCGCCGAGCACCCCGTGCTGATGCGGCTGAAGGAGCTCGAGACCATGAAGGAGATCGCCGAGAAGATCGACGAGATCAAGCTGGTCGTGGGCGCTGACGGTCTCAAGCAGCTCATGCCGTACGCCACCGGCAAGGACAGCTGACAGCGTGCCGTACGCCACCGGCAACAAAAACTAGAAACGTGCATCTCAGGAACGCTTCGCGCCGTGCCGTGAGCGGCGCGGGCGGCAGGTGATTCCGGCGGGCGCGGAGGACGGGAGCAGGCGGCTCCCACAGCCGAACGGCCGGTGCAGCGATGCATCGGCCGTTCGCATTTTCGGCGCCAACGATCGAGCGGGCGCGGTGCTTTTTGCGGGCGCGTGGCGGATATTCGGCTCGATGGCGCGAGCGAAGACCGAGGGTCGTGTGAAGCGGGCGGGCACGCACGGCGCTCGCACGGCGAAGCGCGCGAAGGCGAAGCCCGCGAAGCGGAAGGCGAAGTCGAAGCCGGCACCGCGCGCGAAGGCGAAGCTGGCACCGCGCACGAAGGCGAAGCCAAAGGCGAAGCCGGCGAACCGGGCGTCGGCGAAGCCCGCAGCGGCGCCGCGCAAGACTCCGACGACGGCGCGCGCAACGGCGCCGCGGACGCCAGGTC
>JALZOI010000725.1 GCA_030857245.1 Myxococcota bacterium | reverse complement strand
GATCGGCGGTGCTGCCGGCGCAGCCTGGTCGGCGGCGCGCAGCTCGCTCGGCGCGTCCTTGGAGGGGGTCGCGAACTGAGCGCCGTTGCGGAGGTACAGCGTGCCCGCCACGCCGCCGACCAGCACGAGCGTCGCGGCCGCGGCCATCGCGGGGTGGAGCATGAACGAGCGGGCGAAGCGCTGGAACCAGCCATCGGCGGCCGGCTTGGGCGCGCGGCGCGCCGCCTCCTGCATCAGCAGGGCGGACACCGACTGCGGCGGGTCGAGCTGGACCTGCAGGATGCGGCTCTCTCGCACGGCCTGGCGGGCGTCCGTCAGATCGGCGAGTGCCGTCCGGTCCGCCGGATGGGACGCGAGGTGCGCCTGCAGCCGGGCCTCGTCGGCAGAGCTGAGCTCCCCGTAGAGGCTGCCGATCAGCAGCGCATCGATGTCCGCGCGTTCCACCATGGGTCAGGTCCTTATACTACGTGTGTCATCGACGAGCGACGAACGAACGAAGCCAGAGGGAACGAGCACTTGGCACGTACTTCGTGCCATGACTCGGGGCTTTTCGTTCGGCTCTACGAGTACAGACGCAGCAGCCGGACCGACGATCTAACGTGGTACTTGGTCCACACGACGGGGGGCGTCGCAGCACCAACCCCGCGGAATGCTTGAGCGCGCTGTCAGTCCTTGGTGGGCTGGCAGCTCCAGTTGATGCGGTCGATGGTCCAGCCGGCGTCCCCGCAGATCGCGGCCGACGCCGACGTCGCCAGGCTCTTGCCGCTGATCAACGTGAGCTTCGCCGCGCCCGGATGCGTGGCGCGCCGCTGCTTGCTGTCGGGTGCGCAGATCAGCCGCCAGCTCACCGAGCAGTCCACCGGGATCGAGCACGTGTTGTGGATCGTGAACTCGACGGTGTCGTCCTCGCCATCGACCTGATCGAACGCGGTGCACGCCGCGAGCGACTTCTTGGGGTGATCGCGGCCCGGATCGCGGGTGGTCTCGGCGAGAGCAACGGGAGCGCAGAGCGTGATGGCGAGGGCGTACGTCGCCCCTCGCGCCCAGGAAATGGATCGCATGGCAGGCCTCCGGTGACGACACGCGGTCCGCACCCGGCGCCGCAGATCGGCGCCAGCGCGGAACCGTCAGCACGCTGCTCGAGAGCAACGGCGCCGTCGGTGTTCAAGGCGTGAGACAGCGGCGGCCGCCCGAGGTTTCGGATTTCTTCGCCCGCCGCGCTCCGGCTCGATGGTGCGTGCGCGGGCGTTGCACCAGCCCGGTGCGGTGGCGCCCGCCGCCCCGACGACGCGCGTAGCAAGTCGCGTGGGCGTTCGGCGGCAGGCATGATGCGTCGATGGCAGGTCCTCTCGACGTCTTCCGCGATAACGCCCTGAGCGGCCACGTGGCGCTGATCACCGGAGGTGGCACCGGGATCTGTCGTGGGATCGCCGCCGCCTACGCGCGGCTCGGTGCGGACGTCTGCATCGTCAGCCGCAAGCAGGAGACGCTCGACGCCACGGCCACCGAGCTCGAGGCGGCGACCGGCCGCGCCGTGCTCGCGGTCGCGGCCGACGTCCGCGTTCCGGACGCGATCGGCAAGGCGGTGCAAGCGACGATCGAGCGCTTCGGCAAGCTCGACACGATCGTCAACGGCGCCGCCGGCAACTTCCTGTCGCCTGCGGCGGCGCTGTCGCCGAACGGCTTTCGCACCGTGATCGATATCGATCTCAACGGCACGTTCAACACGTCGCGCGCCGCCTTCGAGGCGCTGCAGCGCAGCGGCGCCGGGTTGATCCTCAACATCAGCGCGACGCTCCACTATCACGGCACGCCGCTGCAGATCCACGCGTCGGCCGCGAAGGCCGGCGTCGATGCCGTGACGAAGAACCTCGCCGTCGAGTGGGGACGGTTCGGCATCCGCGTGTGCGGCATCGCGCCCGGGCCGATCGGTGATACCGAGGGCATGCGCCGGCTCGCGCCCGGCAACCTCGCCCCGCAGGTCACCGCGATGATCCCCGCCGGCCGCTTCGGCACGATCGACGAGATCGCCGCCGCCGCGGTGTTCCTGCGGTCGCCGGCGGCCGCGTACGTCACCGGCCACATCCTCGTCGTCGACGGTGGCCACTGCATCGCCACGCCGCCGCTCGGCGGCATCTCGCTGTGACGCTGCGCGCCCGCCGCAGCACCCGCGGCGTCGACGGCGCGTCGCTGCAGCGCGTGGCCGAGCAGCTGCGGGAAGCGGCGCCGAGCCCGGAGCCCCGCGAGCCGATGGATCTCGTCGCGCCCGCTCGTCACGTCGCGCTCGAGTTGATCTCGGGCCGCGGGCACTACGATCGCGTGATCGCCGCGGTCGCGAACGCCCACACCAGCGTGTGGATCGCGACGGCGAACGTGAAGGCGCTGATGATCGAGGATGGCCGCGCCGCGCCGGGACGCCGGCGATCGCTGCGCCGCTCGAGCTACGTCTCGATCGTCGCGCGCCTCGATGATCTCGCGAAGCGCGGCGTCGAGCTCCGCCTGCTCCACGCCGAGCTGCCCTCGGGTCCGTTCCGCACCGAGCTCGCGCGCCACCCGCGGCTGGTCGCCGGCGCGCTCGCGCTGCGGCGCTGCCCGCGCGTCCACATGAAGCTCGTGGTCGTCGACGGCGAGCTGCTGTACCTCGGCAGCGCCAACTGGACCGGCGCGGGGCTCGGCGCCAAGGGCAGCGGGCGCCGCAACTTCGAGCTCGGCATCGTCACCGGCGACGGGCCGCTGCTCGATCAGGTGCAGAGCATGTACGAGCGGGTGTGGAGCGGCGGCGAGTGCGAAGGCTGCAAGCTGCGCGCGGAGTGCCCGGGTCCCCTCGCGGATCTCGCGGCTCCGCCGCCGCTCGCCCCCAAGCCCACGCGGAGGCCGCGGCAGCGCAAACCCAGCTGACTCGGCCTCTGAACGGGCAGCGGGTAACGGGCCGCGCGCAACAGGCAGCCCCGCCCCCCCTTGCAACCCCTCGAAACCACGCCCGCGCCCGCGATCTCGCACGTCCCTGTAACCGCCGTGCCCGCGTGATGCACCATCTCTACAGTGACCGCTGCGCTCCACGTCGATGACGTCCTGCTGGTCGACCGGTGCTTGACCGGCGAGCAGGCGGCGACGCGCGAGCTGTTCCGGCGCCATCGCAACCGCGTGCACGCGTGCCTGTTCCGCGTGCTCGGCGCCAACCGCGACATGGACGACCTGCTCCAGGACGCGTTCCTCCAGGTGTTCCAGTCGCTGCGCGGCTGGCGGGCCGAGGCGAGCCTCGCGACGTGGATCGATCGCGTGGCCGTGCGCGTCGCGTATCGCTACCTCTCGCAGCGCGGGCGGCGCGTGCCGACCGACTCGCTCGCCGATGACGAGGACGCGGTGGCGCTCGAGGATCGGGGGTCCGCGGAGGGTCCGGGCATGCGCCGCCAGCTCGCGCGCGATGGCGTCAAGCGGCTGTACGCCGTGCTCGACACGCTGTCGCCGGCGGCGCGCCTCGCGTTCACGCTGCACGAGATCGATGGCCGCACGATCGCGGAGACCGCCCAGCTGGTGGGCTCGAGCGTGACCGCGACCAAGCTGCGCGTGTGGCGCGCGCGCAAGTCGATCGAGGCGGCGGCCGGTCGAGACCCGGTGCTCACCGAGTTCCTCGAGCCGCGCGCCGCGGTGATCGCGTTCGATGACCAGGAGGCCCCGTGAAGCTCGTCGGACTCAAGGGACGGATCCCGGTGGTGCCGCTCGAGGACGAGCGCCTGACCGCCATCGAGCGCCGCCTCGTGGCGGGCGTCACCGATGCCGCCGACGCCCGCCCGC
>JALZOI010000145.1 GCA_030857245.1 Myxococcota bacterium | reverse complement strand
GCTCAAGGACGCGGCGGCGGTCACCGAGTTCTTCCGCGCCCGGCTGCGCGGCATCTTCGGCGACCTCGGCCTCGCGCCGCAGGACGCCGACGCCGCGCTCGCCCAGGACTTCCGCGATCCCGTGGACGCCCGCGCGCGGGCGACCGCGATCGCGAAGATCCCGAAGGAGGCGCGCGAGGTCTTCAAGCGCGTCGCGAACATCCTCGACGACGCGCGCGGCAAGCAGCTCGCGATCGGCGAGGCCGTCGATCCGACGCTGTTCGTGGCCGCCGACAACGTCGAGCACCGGCTGTACGCGGCGATCGGCGCGGCGCAGCAGCGCGAGGTCGAGCCCCGCAAGCGGCGCGACTACGCCGCCGTCTTCGAGTCGCTCGTGCAGCTGCAGCCGACGGTGGCCGCGTTCTTTGACAAGGGTGGGGTGATGGTGATGGACCCGAAACCGGAGCTCCGCGACAACCGCCTCGCTCTCCTGCAGTGGCTCGTCCGCCCGTACCTCGAGATCGCCGACTTCCGGAAGCTGGGAGGCGCGTCGTGAGGTACGTCAGCCAGTTCGGCGGCGGCACCGCCGATGGTCGCGCGAAGGACAAGGCGCTGCTCGGCGGCAAGGGCGCGAACCTCGCCGAGATGGCGTCGCTCGGACTCCCGGTGCCTCCCGGCTTCACGCTCACGACCGAGGTCTGCCGCCACGTCATGGAGCACGGCGTCGGGAACTACCCACCCGAGCTCGTGGCCGAGGTCGAGCAGGCGCTCGCGCACGTCGAGAGCCTGACGAAGGCGAGCTTCGGTGGCGGCGGCAGCGGTGCGCCGCTGCTCCTCAGCGTGCGCTCGGGTGCGCCGGCGTCGATGCCGGGCATGATGGACACGATCCTCAACCTCGGACTCGACGTGAAGACCGTCGAGGCGCTCGCGCAGCAGACCGGCAACCCGCAGTTCGCGTGGGACTGCTACCGGCGCTTCGTGGCGATGTATGGCGAGGTCGTGATGGGCGTCGTCGCGCCGACCGAGCACGAGGAGGAGCCGTTCGATCTGATCCTCGACGAGGTCAAGCGGGCGCACCGCGCCGATCGCGACCAGGACCTCACCGAGGCAGCGCTCCGCGACGCCGTCGCGCGGTTCAAGGCGAAGATCCTCGAGGTCACCGGCCAGCCGTTCCCCGACGATCCGAAGACCCAGCTGTGGGGCGCGATCGGGGCGGTGTTCGCGTCGTGGAACAACCCGCGTGCTGACTACTACCGCAAGCTCAACGGCATCTCGGCGTCGATCGGCACCGCGGTCAACGTCCAGGCGATGGTGTTCGGCAACCTCGGCGACGACTGTGCGACCGGCGTCGCGTTCACGCGCAACCCGGCGACCGGCACCGCCGAGCTCTACGGCGAGTTCCTGATCAACGCGCAGGGCGAGGACGTCGTCGCCGGCATCCGCACGCCGCAGCAGCTCCCCGAGCTCGCCAGGACGCAACCGGCGGCGCACGCCGAGCTCGTCCGCGTCGCGCAGCTGCTCGAGGATCACTTCCGCGACATGCAGGATCTCGAGTTCACGATCCAGCACGGGCAGCTGTTCATGCTGCAGACCCGGAGTGGCAAGCGCACCGGCACGGCGATGGTGAAGATCGCGGTCGACCTCGTCGCCGAGGGCAAGCTGACCCCGAGCGAGGCCATCCTCCGCATCGACGCCGCGAAGCTCGACGAGGTGCTGCACCCCACGATCGATCCGAAGGCGCGGCCCCCGGCGATCGCCAAGGGCCTGCCGGCGTCGCCGGGCGCCGCGATCGGGCGCGTCGTGTTCACCGCGAACGCCGCGCAGGAGTGGGCGCAGCGCGGCGAGACCGTGATCCTCGTCCGCACCGATACCTCGCCCGAGGACATCCACGGGATGAAGGCGGCGGTCGGCATCCTCACCGCCCGCGGCGGCATGACGAGCCACGCGGCCGTCGTGGCGCGCGGGATGGGCAAGTCGTGCGTGACGTCGTGCACCTCGCTGCGGGTCGACGCCGCGAAGAAGACGGCGGCGTTCGTCGGCGGCGGCCAGGAGAAGCGGATCAAGGAAGGCGACATGCTCACGCTCGACGGCTCGAGCGGCGAGGTCTTCCTCGGCACCGCGCCGCTCGTGCCCGCGCAGCTCGACACCGCGCTCGGTACGCTGATGAAGTGGGTCGACGAGGTCCGCACGCTGCAGGTGCGGACCAACGCCGACACGCCGATCGACGCGCGCACCGCCCTGGCGTTCGGCGCCGAGGGCATCGGCCTGTGCCGCACCGAGCACATGTTCTTCCAGCCCGAGCGCCTGCTCGCCGTCCGCGAGATGATCGTGGCGAGCGACGAGGCGGGGCGGCGCGCCGCGCTGGCGAAGATCCTGCCGATGCAGCGCGCCGACTTCGCCGAGCTGTTCCGCGTGATGGACGGGCTGCCGGTGACGATCCGCCTGCTCGATCCGCCGCTCCACGAGTTCCTGCCGCACTCGGCGGCCGAGATCGAGGAGGTCGCGAAGGAGATCGGCAAGTCGCCCGCCGCGATCACGATGAAGGTCGCCGACCTCACCGAGGCCAACCCGATGCTCGGCCATCGCGGCTGTCGGCTCGCGATCACGTTCCCGGAGATCTACGAGATCCAGGTCCAGGCGATCGGCGAGGCCGCCGCCGAGGTCGCCGCCGAGGGCGTCCAGGTCCACCCCGAGATCATGATCCCGCTCGTCATGGTGCACGAGGAGCTGCGGCGGCTCCGCGCGCTCGTCCAGACCGCGATGGATCGCGCGCTCGGCGATGCGAAGATCCCGTACACGATCGGCACGATGATCGAGCTGCCGCGCGCGTGCGTGGTCGCCGACCGGATCGCCGAGCACGCCGACTTCTTCTCGTTCGGCACGAACGACTTGACGCAGACGACGTACGGCCTGTCGCGCGATGACGCCGGCCGGTTCCTGCCGGCGTACGTCGATGCCGGCGTGCTGCCGTCCGATCCGTTCGCGGTCCTCGATCCCGACGGGGTCGGGGCGCTCATCGAGCTCGGCGTGCGCGGCGGGCGTGGCACCAAGCCAGGGCTCAAGGTAGGCATCTGTGGCGAGCACGGCGGCGACCCGAGCTCGGTCGAGCTGTGCCACCGCATGGGCTTCGATTACGTCTCCTGTTCTCCGTTCCGCGTCCCGATCGCCCGGGTCGCGGCCGCCCGAGCAGCGCTGCTAGCACCCCGGAAGTGATGAAGATCATGCAGGCAACCGTTCCAGAGCTCCGTCGGTCGAAGCGTGCACCCATGAGGCTTGTCCCCAGCAGAGTCCGGACGATCCTCCTCGGTGTCGCCCTCGCGTCCGGCGCGGGCTGCACCGCCTCCGGCGACGACGTCCGCCCGCCCGAGGATCGGATCTTCTTCCCGACCGGCGCCGCGATCTCGCCGACCGAGTCGCACCTGTTCGTCGCCAACGCGAACTCCGACCTCACCTATGACTCCGGCACCATCTCGGTGTTCGACCTCGCGCGGATCGACGAGATCACGAGCGCGTGGACGACCAGCCGCGAGGCGCCGGCCGGGTGCTCGCAGGACGCCAACTTCACCGAGACGCTGATGTGTCCGGAGACGGTGCTGCTCGCGAGCACGGCGCAGTCCGGGGTCCGGATCGGCAACTTCGCCACCGACATCGCGGTGCAAGATCGGACCGAGGGGCGACTCCGGTTGATCGTGCCGACCCGCGGTGACCCGTCGATCGCGTGGGTCGACTGGGACGGCGGCCGGCTGTCGTGCAACACCAGCACCGAGGGCAACGCGCTGTGCGACGACGCGCACCGGCTGTCGTTCCTGCTCAACGATGCCGACCTGCCGTCGATCCCCGAGGAGCCGTTCGCGGCGTTCGCCGATAGCCAGGGCGACTTCGCGATGGTGACGCACCTCACGACCGGCGCGGTCACGCTGATCGACTCGCCGCGCGACGGCGATGCGGTGATCACCGACGTCGTCGGCGCGATCTTCGCGGCCGACCCGATGACCGGGCTCCGGGGCGCCACCGGCATCGCCGGCCGCACGCCGCGCCAGAGCGGCGACATCGTCTACGTCGGCAGCCGCAGCGAGGACCGGATCCAGACGTTCACCGTCGGCCGCCCGGTCAACGGCGCGCCGCCCTTCCTGCTGACAGGGAACTACTTCTTCCTCGACGCGGTCGGCAACAACAACGGCCAGTCGAACGACACCCGCGGCATGGCGTTCTCCGGCAGCGGCGAGCGGCTCTACCTCGTCAACCGCCGCCCGCCGTCGCTGCAGATCATCGACACCTCGATCGGCCCGACCGGCTTCCCGAAGAACCAGGCGATCGGCGCGACCGATATCTGCCGGCAGGCCTCGACCCTCGCGGTCGCCGACTCCGGCGATGGCGAGCGCGTCTACGTCAGCTGCTTCCAGGACGGTCAGCTCTACATCATCGACCCGCGCGGCGCCGGTTCGGTCGACGACATCGTCACGGTCGGCCGGGGCCCGTACTCGGTGGTCGCGGCGCCGAACAAGCAGAAGCTCTACGTCACCAACTTCCTCGAAGACACGATCGCCATCGTCGATATCGCGCCGGGCGCAGAGACCCGCAACCGCGTGGTCCTGCGCATCGGCGAGCCAAGGCTGCCATGAAGACTCGTTCGTTCACGCGTTCGTTGACCCTGGTCACCGTGGGGTCGCTGGTGGCGGTCGCCGCCGCGTGCGGTGACACCACGTCGAATCCCCCGCTCCAGCTCAACCTCGATCGTCCCGTCGACGTCGCCTTCGCCTGCTACGGCGGGCTCCGGATCACCGGCGGCGTCGCCGCGACCCCGGCTCACGAGGTCCGGATCGGGACCGCCCAGCCCGCCGCTGGCTGCGAGCTCCGCTCGGGCCCGCGCGCCGTGGGCGATCCCGTCCCGGTGCCGCCGGGCCAGGAAGACCTGACCGCGCAGGGCGGAGACCCGGTCCCCAACGCCTCGTGGTTCGGCCTGATCCTGCAGTCGGGGCCCGGCACCGTCGCGATCGCGCAGTGGGCGACCAAGCCGTCGACCGCGTTCGGCGGCGGCGACGTCGTCGTGCTCGACGCCGATCCGCTGACCCCCGGCAAGAACAGCATCAGCGTCGGCGAGGATCCGATCGCGATCGTCACCGACCCGAGCGGCTGCATGGCGATCACCGCGAACGCGGGCTCGTGCGATCTGTCGGTGCTCGACATCAACTCGGCGCTCGACGTCAACACGGGGATCGACGTCACCCGGCTCCAGGTCACCAACGCGGCCGGCGTGCCGATGCGCGCCAAGCCCGCTGCCATGGCCGTCGAGCCGAACACCGACGTCATCGGCAACGCGTGTCCGATCGGCGGCCCGACCGCAGCCCGGCCCGGCGAGCCGTCGGCGACGGGCATCGCGTACATCGCGTACCCGAACTGCCAGCTGGTCGCCGGCGTCGATCTGTCGAACGGCCGGATCGTCACGGGCATCCAGTACGACGCGCTCGGCGTCCCGCAGATCGTCGACGGCAACGTCACGTGCCCGGACGAGTGTGGCATCGGCACGCCTGGGATGCAGGGCACCCGCCCGGTCGCCCTCGATCTCGAGCTCGACCCGCGGACCCAGGACCGCCGGCTCGTGATCGGCTCGGATAACTCCGCGTCGCTCACGCTCGTCGAGCTCGACCTCGACTTCCGCCCGTCGTCGCTCGCGCAGTTCGCGCTCGAAGACCCCGAGGGCGATCTCGGCATCACCGCGCTCGCGATGTCGCCCGTGATCGGCATGGGCGGCGAGAGCGGCATGGTCGACGACGAGAACGCCGTCGGCGGCGACTTCCAGTTCGTCTACGCGATCGCGAACGACCAGACCGTCCGCGTCGTCGATATCCTCGACGCCCGCAGCGAGTGCGACACCCAGGTGGATCCACGGTTCCTGCGCGCCAACTTCAGCGCCGCCGATCTCGGATGTCTGCGCGTCGGCAACGCGAGCACGCCGCCGCGGCGGGCCGGGGCTCGCGGCCCCGGTATCGAGCTCGGCCAGGGCGCCATCCCGCTGGCGGTCGACTTCATCCGCTCCGAGCACATCGTCGGCGATGGGCGCGTCCAGCGGACGCCGAGCAAGCTGATCGGCCACTTCGCCATGGTCAGCGCGGTCAACGGCGCGACCTTCGTCGTCAACGTCGACGACGACGACTATCCCGACCAGTTCGACCCGACGCGCCCGCTGGCGGTCCCGGTCACGCTCGCGCTGCCGCACCAGGTGCGCGATGCGGTGTCGGATCGCGGCCGGCTCGCCACCGAGACCGTGGAAGGCGTGACCACGAACCTCTGCGACTTCAATGGCCCGACGCTGCCGAACGGTGGCGTCGAGGGTGGCCCGCGCGCCACCACGCCGCCCGCGCGCAACTTCCCGACCGGCTCGTTCGCGCTCGAGAAGCAGACGCAGCTCCCGAACCTCCGGCAGCTCCGCTGCGAGGGCTCGGACTCCACCAAGGCGATCTCGGAGCTGTCGTTCGCCGCGCCCGAGGACGTCCGCGACCGCCAGTTCCCCGATCTCCGCGCGCTGCGCACCGACGAGACCTGGACGCTGACGTGGGAGGGCTCGCTGTCGGTCGACACGCTCGACAGCGACGTCAATGGCCCCGCGATCCGCGAGAGCCAGCTGTTCGTCGATGCATTCGGCATGCACCTGCGCGACCAGACGCGGCCGTACTGCGCCGCCGGTGTCCAGCCGTTCGACATCGTCCAGATGCGCGGCTGCGATCCCGCGCTCGGCAACGGCGACTGCCCGCTCAACTACCGGTGCTACGTTCACCCGCAGAGCCAGGTGCAGGGCCTCGGCTCGTGCATGCTGAACGACGAGGCCGAGCGGCTCGCGGACGCGTGCAAGGACTTCCTGACCTCGGTGCGGCGCTACACCGTGGCGCGCGCCGAGAGCGGCGAGCTGCTGCTGATGCCGCGCCGGCTCGAGCTGCGCACCACGCCGCTCGGCGGCTGCGTCGACGACAACCAGTGCGAGTCGCTCGCGGACTACGCCCTGCGGACCACGACGCCGCTGCATCCGAGCGCGGACACCGCGACCGACCCCCGCCAGTGGGTGTGCCGCGCCGATCCGAACCGCCGCGAGCGCGCGCCGAACAACCAGCGCTGCAACCTGGCGTGCGACGTCAGCAGCGAATGCGTGACCGGCAGCGTCTGCCAGGGCGGCAACGCGAGCACGGCCGAGGTCAAGGAGGGCATCTGCATGGAGGGCATCGTGCCGCCGCAGGCGTGCGTGAACGCGCCACAGCGCTACGAGCTCCGCGCCGGCGAGGCGTTCACGGTGGCGGGCAGCCGCTCCGGGTTCGTCCATCCGATCATCGCCGATGCCAATGGCATGTGCGTGGCCGATCCGATGCGCCATCCGCTGCTGGTCGGTCGGCTGCCGCTGACGGCGCCGCCGTGCGACCCCACCGCTGATCCGATCACCGGGCTGCGCTTCGACGGCACGTACGAGCAGAACCCGTGCTCGACGACCACGCTGCAGACGGACGTCATCCCGAACTACCAGCCCGGCACGTGCACGCTGGCGACGCCGCCGAGCGCGCTGGTCGAGCGCGAGGCCGACGCGATCAGGTTCCGCAATCGTGGCCTGACGCTGACCCTGGTCAATCCGACGTACCCCGGCGACAACATCTGCATCGCCGACCGCGGCGGACGGGCCGGCATGGCGCTCGACAAGGTGCCGCTGGTGTTCCCGGGCTACCAGCTCGCGTTCCGCGTCGCCGGTGGGTTCTCGCCGCTGATCCTGCCGATCAACCCGACGTTCCCGGTCCGCGTGGTCCGTGGGCCGACCCAGAGCATCTGGGTGGTCGACGAGGGCGACTTCCTGTCGACCTCCGCCGCCCAGCCCTCGACCCGCGGCAAGGTGTTCCGGCTCGAGCCCCACGCGCTGTCGATCGTCAACGTCCTCGAGTAGGTCGTCCGCGAGGCCGGGCACCAGCCCCCAGACCACAGAAACTTGCCCGCAGGCGGGGAGTTGTCGAGGCTCGGGCTATGCCCAGCCGTGAAGCGGAGCTGTACAAGGACAAGATCGAGGTCAGCCTCGACGGTCGCCAGATCTTCTATCTGTTCTTCGGCGGGGCGGTCATCGTGGGCCTCGTCTTCGTGCTCGGCGTGATGGTGGGGCGGCGGGTCGAAGCGCGGGGGCACGTCGATCGTGCGCGCACGACGGCGTCCGTCGATCCGCTCGCCGCGCTCGATCGGCTCGAGAGCTCCGGCGGGCTCAGCTTCCAGGGCGCGCTCACCGGCGGCGGCGCGCCGAGCGACGTCGAGCGCGCGATCGGCGACCTCGAGAAGGCGCGGAGCGCGAAGAAGACCGGCAAGCCCGACGCGAAGACGGGCGACGCCAAGGCCGAGCTCAAGCCCGACGCCAAGCCCGACGCCAAGCCCGACGCCAAGCCCGACGCGAAGCCCGACGCGAATGCGAAGACCGACAAGCAGGACGGCAAGTCCGAGGTCAAGACCGCGAAGGCCGACGGCAAGCCGGAGGTCAAGGCGGATGGCAAGTCCGACGTGAAGACCGACGTGAAGACCGACGTGAAGTCCGACGTGAAGACCGACTCGAAGACCACGGCAAAGACCGACGGCAAGACCGACGGCAAGACGGACGCGAAGACCGACGGCAAGACCGAGAAGTCCGACGTGAAGACGGACGCGAAGGCCGACGGCAAGACCGACTCCAAGCCGGACCCCAAGAGCCCCGCGAAGACCACCAAGGTCGACGGTGACAGGCCGGCCGAGGGCGCGGCCGTCGCGCAGGGCGAGGCGACCGAGAAGCCGAAGCAGAAGTTCACGCTCCAGCTCTCGTCGTTCCAGGACAAGCAGGAGGCCGAGGCATTCCTGTCCTCGGTGAAGGCCTCGGGGTACCAGGCGTACCTGACCGAGGCGGCGGTGAGCGGGAAGGGCACCTTCTACCGCGTGCGGCTCGGCTCCTATCGCTCGGTCGAGGCGGCGAACGACGCGCGCGCCGAGTTCGAGAAGAGCTCGCGCAAGTCCGCGTCCGTCATGAAGTTGTGAGCCGGTGGCCCGACCGCGCGGGCCGCGATCGCCGGTGCGGCCGCCGCGGTCGCTCGATCAGCGCCTGCGCGGCTCGCCGATCCGGAGCACCACGCGGTTGCGGGTCGCGCTGCCCGGCGTGAGATCGAGCACCGCGATCGTGTCCTCGAGGAAGTTCGTCACGTAGAGCCGGCGGCGCGCCGGCGCGGCGACCACCGCGAACGGCCCGCGCCCGACGGTCACGATGTCGTCGGTGCGCCCGCCGGCGCGCGGATCGACGATGTAGACCTGGCCGTCCTCGAAGCAGCTGACGTACACGCGCTCGCCGTCTCCCACGTCGGCGACCGTGAGCGTCGACGCCTGTCGGCAGAGATCGCGCGCACCGATCGGCGCGTTGACCGGGAAGCCAGTCGGTCCGGGCGAGGTGTCGAAGATCTGGAGGAGCGGGGGCGTGCGGCTCGCGAGGTAGAGCCGGTCGCCGCCCGCCGAGAAGGCCATGCTGCGGGTGTCCGTGGCCTTGCCCGGGTCGAGGGGACCGACGCTGTCGAGGAAGAAGTGGTGGCCGGTCAACAGGAAGGGAGGCGCGCCGTTGCTTGGACGCCCGACCGTGAAGGTCTGCACGCGGTGGTCCGTGGTGCTACCGACGTAGACGACGCGGTCCCCCGTGCTCGTCGCCCGACCGGCCACCCCGATCGCGCCGCTCTCGCGGGTCTTCGGATGGCTGGCGAACACGTTGCGGACGACATCGGCGATCCGCGCGGCGCCGTCGCGCGGCGAGTCGATCAGCCGGATCGCCCCGGTCCGCAGGTGCGTGACGATCGCGAAGTCGTGCTCGCTGTCGGCGTACGCGGCGAACGGCTCGTCCCGGCTCGCGGCCGCACCCTCGTCGCCGAAAGTCAGCCGGTGCTCGTCGTCACACAGCGGCTGGGCGTCGGTACTGCCGCCGCAGCGCAGCGCGCCGTCCTCCCAGTCGATCCACGTGATCGATGGATCGCCACGGGTCGGGACGACGAGGCGCGACCGGCCGCCGCCGCGATCCTGCACGGCGATGGCCGTCGCGAAGTTGCCGATCCGGACGCCGGCGCCCGCGGTGGCCGCGAGGAAGAGCTCCGCGGGACACACCAGCGTCTGCCGGAGCCCGGGGTCCCGCGAGCAACCCGCTGGCACCTCCTCGGCGGTCAGCCACGCCTCGATGATCGCGTCGACGTGGGCGAGATCGACGACCGAGATCGCACCCGAGTTGAAGCGCAGATCCGAGTTCGCGTTGGCCACGAACAGGTGTGACTCGCCCGGCGCGATCGCCGCGCCCGTCGGGAAGTACAGCTGGGCCTCGGGGGACTGGCTCTCGAGGCTGGACGCCGTGCACCCCGCGACGATGGCGGGGACGAGGGCCGCCGTGACGACGTGACGGATCATGCGTGCGCACCTCATGGCGTGCAGCTTCGACCCGCGCGCGCGCGATCGGTTGCTCGCGGGTCCGCGGTACTCAGCTGCCGAGTGCCGGCAGATCCGCGATCCACGACGTCGGGCTGCCGTAGAGCACGAGCACGAGCGCGGCGTCCCGCGGCCACGGTCGCGGCAGGTGCGCGGGCGCATGGAACGCGACCGCGGTGGCGCCGTGCATGCGGGCCTCGAGGATCGCGTGATCGGGATCGCCATCGACGATCGCGATGCGGCCGAGCTCGGTCGCGAGCTGATCCTCGAGCTCGGCATCGGTCTTGCCCTCGCGGGCGAGCCGGAACGCGCCGCTGCGGGGCGTGGCGGCCGCCTCACCGCACAGCCGGATCGATCGCGCGCGCGTACCGTCGAGCAGATCGGTGACGCCGCGGCGCAGCGCGACCCGGCCGTCCCGCTGCTTCAGCATCGCGAGGGCGGCGAGCTCGCCCTGGCCGAGCGGCTCGGTCCAGTCGCCGAGCGCGTGCGAGAGGGCGGCGATCGCCATCGATGCCTGCCCGACGAGGTGCAGCGCGTAGAGCGCGATCGTCGCGCGGCGTGCCGGTGTGGACAGCCCGAGTCGGTGCGCGAGGGCGCCGAGCTCGGTGTCGACCGCGACGATCGGCAGCTCGCCGGTACCGCTCCGCGCGAGCTCGAGCCCGAGCTCGGCGATCGGCTCGCGCCACTGCCGCGTGCGCCCCGCGGACGTCGTGCGGATCGCGGTTTGCGCGAGCGTGCCCTCGCCGGGCTCGCGCGAGCCACGATCGCGTATCGCACGCAGCCGGTCGGCCGCCGTTCCCTTCGGGGGCTCCGCGAGCTGGACCGGCTCGGAGGCCGCGCGCTCGCGCAGCCGGTCCACCCCGGTACCGCTCGGCGGCGGAAGCTCCGCGGGCTCGACCGCGGCTGCGATCGTCGGTGCACCCGCACCCGCGATCGGCACGCGCCACGGTTCGTCATCCCCGGCGGGCAGCCCGAGCAGCGCGATGTCGTCACCGATCACGAGCTGGCCGAGCGCTTCGCCGGTCCACGGCGCATCGATCACGGTGAGCGAGTGCGCGAAGCAGTGGAGGCGGAGCAGCCCCTGCGACGTGACGAGGACGAGCAGGGGCGACAGCGGATGGTGGATGACCTGGAGGATCGGCGCGCCGGCGTGGTGACGGAACGGCCGGCCATCCGACAGCCGGTAGACGAACAGCTCGTCGCTGGCGGGCTGCATCACCCAGAGGTGACCCTGCGCGGCACCGACGAGCCGCGGCACCGGCGGCAGCTGGAGCTGCATCCGCGCGACGGGGCGCCCGGCCACCGCATCCCAGACCTCGAGCTTCTTGTGGACGCTGAACAGCAGCTGGTTGCGCTCCAGCCCGACCACGAACTCGATCGGACTCTCGAGCTCGAGCAGCTGCGAGGCGAGGGCGCGACCCGCCGCCCGCACGATCATCGCCTGCTTGACGCCCGCCGCGATCAGCACGAGCCGCGCGCCGGTGATCGCCCCGATCCGCAGCGGGCTCTCGAGATCGAGGCGGGCGACCGCGTCGAGGTAGGGCGGCCGGTACAGCATCACGCGCGGCGTCGCATCGCGCAGCACCACGACGAGCATGTTCGGCGGTCCGACGAGGGTGACGTCGGCGTCGTCGCTGTCGAGCAGCAGCTTGCCGACGGGGGGGCCGCCCGCACCGGCGTAGATCGAGAGCTCGCGGTCTCGCCGGATCGCGACCCACTCCCCATCGGGCGACGCGACGAGCGACGTCGCGAGCTCCACCGACTACTGCTTTCCGAAACTGCGGATCAGCGTGACCAGGCCGTCGAGGGCCTCGGGCTGATCCTTGAGGTGCGGGTTCGCCGGCATCATCGGGCTCTTGCCGTTGGCTTGACCGCCCTCGACGATGATCTTCTTGATCTCCGCGTCGGTGACGCTCGCCTGCCACGCGGGGTCGCGGTAGTTGCGCGGCTTGGGGTTGAGGCTCTCGGCCGCGGGGCCATTGCCGGTGCCGTCGGTCCCGTGGCACGTCGCGCACACGGTCATGAACATGCGCTGCGCGCCGGACGCGTCAGCGGCGGCCCCACCCGTCGCGACCGAGCCCGGCGCGGGCCCGCCGCCCCGCGGGCCGGTCTCCTGG
>JALZOI010000724.1 GCA_030857245.1 Myxococcota bacterium | reverse complement strand
CGCTCGGCGAGGTGCACGCCGCGCTCGACGCGGCCGGGCTCGCGGTGCGGCGGCGCCGGCGCGGCTTCGACCTGCTGGGACCGACCCGCTCGCGCATCCTCCGGGTCCGGGTCCCCGATCCCGCGCGGATCGTGCCTGCCGAGCTGCGCTGCAGCACGACCGCGCCCGAGCTGCTGATCGATCTCGCGCTGGCGCTCGTGCCGCTCTTTGGACCGTTGCTCGCCGAGGTGCGGTTCGCGGGGACCTTGTTCATCGACGGATCGCGCGATCGGGCCGCGCTCGGGGACGAGGCCGCCGCGCACGTCCAGCGGATGATGCGGCGGCTCGCGACCCGCGCCCCGATCTCGTTCCCGATCCTGGTCGATCTCGCACGTCGGATGCGTCGACCCTGAGCGGCGGGCGCCCTGCGGCGACTGCGACGACTGCGGGGACAAACGGGTCGTCACGCCCCGGGAGCGTGCTACCCTGCCGGGCAGAGCCCGACGCCGCGTGACCCCGAGGGCCGCAGCGGTTCCTCGCAGACGCCGGCCTGTGAGCACGGGCTATGTGCTTCACGCTGCCAGGCAAAACGATAGACGAACGAGGTGTCATGTACAGAGCGGAACTTCAGAAGCTAGAGGGTGTGTGGACCGGGACCGAGAGCGTCGAGACGGACTCGAAGGAACGCTACGAGGCCACCGGCCGCTGGGAGTTCCACACCGTGTTCGACGGTCGGTTCCTGCTCTGCGACTACATCCAGAACGCCCCGGATCGGCCGACGTCGATCGGCCACGGCGTGTTCCGGCAGGATGATCGCACCGGCTCGCTGACCGTGACCTGGTTCCGCAGCCCGTCGGCGACGGTGACCCAGCAGTCCGATGGCGTCGCCGAGGGCGACAAGCTGATCTTCATCGAGAAGGTCGACAAGGCGACCACGCGGACCACGTACTCGGTCGCGCTCAACCGGCTGACGGTGATCACCGAGCGAGCGGGGAGCGGCGAGGACGAGTGGACGACGGTGTTCGAGGGTTCGTACCGGCGACCGCGCGGCTAGCGCGGGCGTCCGATCGCGCACGGCCGTGTGCAACGGCCCGCCGATCGACTCGGCAGGGCCTGCTGGGTCGCCCGCTGCCTGTCGCCGGTTGCTGAGGAAGCCCACGCCCCTGTCATGGCCGGGCGCCGGCTGCCCGCTGCCTGTCGCCGGTTGCTGAGGAAGCCCACGCCCTCTCCTGCCGGCGCCGGGCCCGGCACCAGCCTGGCTGGAGGCCGGCCCCGGGCCGCTGTGGGTGGCACCAAGTTGGCCACGGCCGCCGGCCATGAGAAACTCGGCGGGCGTTGGACCCACGACTCTCAGGCGCCATCGCCACGCCGAGAATTCAGAGCCAGGCCGGCGAGCTGGTGCAGCTGGCGCAGGTTGCGCTCGAGGATCTCAAGCGGCTGGACGAGAGTCTCTACGAGCGCTTCGTCGCGAGCCGGACCGCGCCTGCCGATCCGGTCGCGAACGAGCACAGCCTGCGGCAGCTCTGGGACGAGACGTTCGGTGGGCTGCTCGAGCTGCTCGTCTACTGCCGCGCGCTCGAGAGCACCGGTGACCGTCCCGAGCCGGCCGCCGAGACGCCGCTGAGCTTCGAGTTCGGTGATCTCGAGGCTGGTCCGCCTGCCGAGGATGCCGAGCTCGATCTGGGCTCGAGCGACATCGGCGATCTGCTCGACGGCATCGACGAGCACATCGACGGCGAAGGTGACGACGACGCGCAGCGCTGGGGCAAGGCGCTCGAGAAGGTGAGCTCGATCGAGTACGGCCTGCGCTCGCAGTACACCGATGCGAAGTCGCGGCTCAACATCGCGCTCGCCGCGGGCGAGATCAACCAGGTGCTCGGGCTGCTCGATGACACGCAGAGCTCGGCCAGCGAGGGCGTCCACGCGCTGGTCGCCGCCGTCTATCAGAGCTTCGTGCCCGACATCAACGCGTCGACGGTGGTGCCCGGCTACCTGACGTCGCTCGGCCGCGCGCTGCTCGTGCGCCGCGGCCTCGCACAGCTCGCGACGACGCTCGGCCCCAACAACGACGTGCTGCAGAGCGGCGAGACCGATCGCTACGAGCTCGTGCTGACCACGATCCGCGACGTCATGCGAAGCTTCGTGGCGTCGGCGGTGTGCCGCGCGATGCGCCCCGCGGATCGCTGGCAGATGGTCGAGTTCGAGCGCGCGCTCAGCGAGCAAGCGCTGTCGCCCGCGCGGATGACGAGCGAGGGGCTCGCGAAGTACCTCGACTCGCTGCGCTCCATCAACCAGCGCGAGGTGCTGATGCTCCATGATCAGCGCGCGATCGAGGAGATGCGCGAGTCACTGGCCAACGCGCGCCAGCTCGTCGACATCAGCCCGCGCACGGCGCAGGAGATGCTCGACCGCGCCCACCAGGCGGCACAGCGGCTGCGTGGTCGCCATCCCGAGACCGACATGCTGCTGGTGCAGCTCGAGCGCTACGCGCCGAAGCTGCCGCCGCTGCAGCTGATCGAGCGGCTCGAGGTCGTGCTGGCCCACTCGGTCGGCTGAGCCCCGGCCGGCGCTCACAGGAAGAGGCGCACGAGCAGCCCGAGCGCGTAGGTGTCGCCCGCGTTGTCGAGGTCGTCGCTGAAGGTGACGCCGAAATCGACCGCGTTCGTCACCGAGTAGAACGCCTCGAGCGTGATCGGGATGAAGTCGGCGCCCCACACCGAGGTCTCGCCCTCGCTGAGTGCGATGCGCGCGATCGTCGTCTGGATGTCGAGGAACAGGTTGCGACTCGCCTGGTAGCCAAGGCCGATCGGCAGATCGAGGAGGATCGCGTTCGGATCCTCGAGCCCGAAGCTGAGCTGGTGGCCGGGGGTGAACAGCGCGAGCTTGCTGCCGAGCTTGAGCTGCGCCTCGACCCCGATCGCGAGCGGCAGCGCATTCTCGCTGCCGAAGTTGTAGCCGACGAACAGATCGGCCGCGGCCTGGAACGCGCCGACGTGGACGAGGCTGTACGCGCCGCCGATCAGCAGCGGCCCTTTCGCGCTCGACGGATCGATGCTGAAGCCATAGAGCAGCCGCGCCTCGAAGTCGGGCGTGAACCCGTAGCCGATCCCGAGCGCGACGCCCGTGCCCGTGCTCGCCTCGCCCATCGGGCCACCGGGGGTACGCACGATGCCGAGCTGGAGCGACAGCTCGAGCGTGCGCGCCGGGAGCGTCCGCGGGCGGTCGATGATCTCGATCGTCTGGTTGACGTCGGCTGCGGCGATGCCGCCGAAGGAGCCGAGGATCGCCGCCGTGGCGAGCGCGAAGGTTCTGGTCATCCCGCCACGATATCGGGCTGGCGCGGCGCGCTGCCGGATGAACGCATGATTCGCCCGACGAGATCGGCTGACATGTCGGCGATGTCAGACCACGTGCGTACCGTCGGTGTGATGGGCCAACCAGCCGACCGCGCTGCTGTCATCGACGATGGGACCGGCCTCTATTTCTGGAAGGGGCTGCGGGACGGACTCGAGCACCGCGTCGAGTGGGCGTTCATGGCGCTGTTCCGGTGCGAGCAGTGCGGGCGCGACGTCACGATCGTCCGTACGGATCGGTCGAAGATCGACGAGCGCAGCCTGTCGCGCATGCGCGCGTGTCCCGGCGGCTGCGAGACCGCGACGCAGTGGCTCGCCCCCGCGGCGTGACGAGGTACGGCGCGCGGAGGCGGGTTTCGGGATCGGACGCGGTCGCGCCGACGGTAGCGGTTTCGGACTCGGACTTCGGTTTCGGTTTCGGACTCGGACTCGGACTCGGTTTCGGTTTCGGACTCGGACTCGGACTCGGACTCGGACTCGGACTCGGATTGGAT
>JALZOI010000723.1 GCA_030857245.1 Myxococcota bacterium | reverse complement strand
GCCGCGTGGCCGTCGAGCTACGGCGTCGCCGGCACGCTGGCGACCCACGCGCGCACGCGCTCGCCGAGCACCGGCAGCGTCACCGCGCCCGCGCCGAGCACGACCGCGTGGAACGCCTTGAGATCGAAGCGCGCGCCGAGCGTCGCCTCGGCGTCGGCGCGCAGCTTGACGATCTCGAGCTGCCCGACCTTGTACGCGAGCGCCTGCCCGGGCCACCCGATGTAGCGATCGACCTCGTTCGAGATGTTCACCTCGGTCAGCGCGGTGTGCTCGCGCATGTACGCCTCGGCCTCGCGGCGCGACCAGCCGAGCGAGTGCAGCCCGGTATCGACGACGAGCCGCGACGCGCGCCACGCGTCGTAGCTGAGCTTGCCGAGCCGATCGAGATCCGACGAGTAGAGGCCCATCTCCTCGGCGAGCCGCTCGGTGTAGAGCGCCCAGCCTTCGACGTACGCCGTCGAGCCATCGAGCTTGCGGAACGCCGGCATCGCGCCGAGCTCCTGCGCGAGCGCGATCTGCAGGTGGTGCCCGGGGATCGACTCGTGCCAGGTCAGCGCCTCGAGCTCGAACCGCGGGCGCGTCTCCGGCTTGTACGTGTTGACGAAGTACTCGCCGGGCTTGCTGCCGTCATAGTGCGGCTGGCGGTAGTACGCGATGGTCGAGTACGGCGCCTCGTACGCCGGGATCTCGCGCATCACGCAGTCGGTGACCGGCAGCACGGAGAAGAACCGCGCCTGCGCGGCCTTCGCCCGGTCGAGCGCGTCCTGCGCGGCGGCGAGGATCTCCTCGCGCGTCGAGAAGTAGAGCGCGCGATCGTCGCGGAGCTTGTTGATCGTCGACGCCAGGTCCGCGGTCTTGAACAGCTGCTTGCCGAGCGCGGCGATCTCGCGATCGGTGCGCGCGATCTCGGCGCGCCCGAGGGCGTGCAGCTCCGCCGAGGTCATCGGCAAGCCGACGTGGCTCATGATCGACGCGCGGTAGCACGCCTCCCCACCCTCGAGACCGGCGAGCCCTTCCTTCGTCGACCGCGCCACCGGCATCACGCGATCGCGCAGGAAGTCGCGCAGCGCGACCACGCCGTCCGCCACCTGCGTCGCGACGACCTCGCGCAGCGCCGCGACCAGCCGGGCGCGCTCGCCCGCGGGCCAACCATCGTCGGTGACGGTCGCCCACGCCGGCTGTGACATCGCCCAGCTCTCGACGGGCTTCGCCAGCTCGCCGTCGAGCTGATCGATCGCGCGCCGGACCTTCTCCGCGGACGCGACGCGCTGCGCGGCGATCCCGAGCGCGAGGTTGCCGATGGTGTCATCGACCAGCTGGCGGCCCTGGCGCAGGCGCGCGATCAGGTTCGCCGCGTCCTGCGGCGTCTTCACGGTGTGCGCCTCGACGAGGTACGACAGCTCGCCGAGCAGGCTGCCGCCACCGCTGTCGACCGCCCACTCGTGGAACTTGCAGGCGTCGAGGCCGACCTCGGCCGCGAGCTTGCCCGCGAGCAGCGCGTGCGTGACGCGATCGCTGGGATCGAGTCGCGTCGCATCGAGCGCGGTCAACCGGCCGAGCAGCACGTCACGCTCGCGGGCGGCCTGCGCGATCGACGCGGCATCGCGCGGCGCGAGCCGGTCGTCGTAGCGATGGTCGCCGAGCGTGGTCGCCCAGGTCGGCGCCCACCGCATCATGTGCTCCCAGTGATCCGCGATGACCTCCCGCAGCGTCGGATCGGAGACTCCCGCGACGGCATCGCTGGCGAGGGGCGACGGTCCCGGAGTCGTGGTCGGCGTCATCGGTCTCTCCTTGGCTGGGCCACACGCGAGCGCGCAGCACGCGACGAGCACGGTGCAGCGCATGGCGCAGTTCTACCGCCTGGGACATAGTCCCGTCGCCGTGCAGGTCCACCTCATCGACGGAACCTACGAGCTGTTCCGGGCGTGGTTCGGCGCCCCGCCCGCCCAGCACGCCGGGCGCGAGGTCGGCGCGACGCGCAGCCTGATGAGGAGCATGGCGATGTTGCTCGGTCGGGGCACGATCACGCACGCCGGCGTCGCGTTCGATCACGTGATCGAGTCGTTCCGCAACGAGCTGTTCCCTGGCTACAAGACCGGCGAGGGCGTGCCGGAGGGCCTGACCGCTCAGTTCGAGCTCGCCGAACGCGCGACCCGTGCGCTCGGGCTCGTCGTGTGGCCGATGATCGAGTTCGAGGCCGACGACGCGATCGGCACGGCGGCGGCGCAGCTCGCGCTCGATCCGACGGTCGAGCAGGTGCGGATCACGGCGGTCGACAAGGACATGTGCCAGTGCGTGATCGGCACGCGTGTCGTGTGCTGGGATCGGTTCAAGGACCACGTGCTCGACGAAGCGGGCGTGATCGCCAAGCACGGCGTCCCGCCGGCCTCGATCCCGGATCTGCTCGCGCTCGTCGGCGACACCGCGGACGGCATCCCGGGGCTGAGCGGCTGGGGCAAGAGCTCCGCGGCGAAGGTGCTCTCGGTCTATGGCCATCTCGACGCCATCCCCGATGACCCGGCGACGTGGACGATTGCGATCCGCGGCGCCGATCGCCTCGCGACCGCGCTCCGCGAGCATCGCGAAGAGGCGCGGCTGTATCGCTTGCTCGCGACGCTGCGGACCGACTGTCCGATCTCGTGCGAGGCGTCCGAGCTCGCGTGGCGCGGCGTGAATCGCCCCGCCCTCGACGCCATCTGCGCGGAGCTCGGGCTGCCCGCCGACAGCGTCAAGCTCTAGGGATTACTCGCGCTGGCTTGCCCAGGTGAGCTGCTGCGCGCGGCGGTTCCACGGGTATCTGCTGCAATCCCGCACGGGCAGGCGCCCGCGGAGCCCTGGTTGCCCGGCTGCGAAGCGGTACGTGAATTGCCTTACCTATCAGCGTGCGCCCGTTCCTCATCCTGGTACTGCTGACCGTGACGGCCGTCCCCGCCGCCGCGTGCCCGCGTGCCATGCGGTGCCTGGTCAGCGAGTCGACGGTAGGCCCGCGCAGCGCGGCCGAGGTGCCGCGCCGTGCGATCCGCGCGAGCGCCGTCAACCTGCGGCTGGCGGCGCCCCTCGTAACGACGCGCCGCGCGTGGTCGTTCGACGCGCAGCGGACCGGCGAGCCCACCCACGAGATGCCAGAGCTCTGGAAGATGCTCAAGTCGCGGGTCGCGGCGCAGATGCCACGCGTCGAGCGCGGCTCCCTCTCCTTCGCCGTCTCGCCCGTCGTCGTGGCGGGCTCGTTCGACACGGTCCCCGGCGTCGGCGTCGCCGGCGACTTCTAAGGGGACGCCCTCCACTAACGCAACCTGGGCCGCCGCAACTCCGCGCGATCACCACCCGGAAGGGGACGCCCTCCACGAACGCAACGTCGGACTACCCGCGCGGCATGGGTCGCCCGCCGCCCATGCGACGCGAGCACCCGGCGTCGCGGTACCCGATACGCGGCAGCGCCCGCCGCGGGTCGGCGTGGACCCGTCTCGTGCCGCGCCCTCGCAAGTTGCGTTAGTGGAGGGCGTCCCCTTCCGGAGCCCAGTGATTTCGAAGGCTTGTGACTGTCGACGTTGCGTTAGTGGAGGGCGTCCCCTCGGAGCTCGATCGAGCCCTGCCCGTCCCCCGCGGGGAACTTGATCGTCTTCACGACGGCCGCCACGCAGGCGCGGAGCTTGGTACTGCGCTCGCCTGGGGCGACGAGATCGAAGGTCGGCGCGCCCTTCGCAACCCGCACGACGATCGTGAGGCGCGGCGAGCCGGCGTCGAGACACGCGCGGAGGGCTGCGCGGCGCTGCTCGAGGAGCTCGCGGATCGCGGCGCTGGCGGCAGGTGGCTGGGTCAGCGTCCGCGCC
>JALZOI010000144.1 GCA_030857245.1 Myxococcota bacterium | reverse complement strand
GGTACACCCGCGGTGGCGCGCCCGGCGCCGGCGCGAACGCCGGATCCGACGAGTGAAACACCGCGGCGGGCCGTGCCGCGCACCCCGCGATCAGCCCGATCACGAGCAGCCCGCGCACGACCTCACGCATCACCGAGCGGGCTCCACTGGACCTCGAGCCACCGCCCGCCGCCGCCGTGCGTGTGCCCCGCGCTCGGACGAAACACGCCGCTCGCCTGCACGACCGGACCCGGCAGGGCCGCGAGGCTCGCCGCGAGCACGGGTGCCAGCGCGTCGTGCCGCGCGCGATCCGCGGGCAGCGCCGGGTGCGTCTCGATCGTGGTGAGACCGGCGTGAAACGCGTCGTCCCAGCGCAGCCAGATCGCCCAGTCCTCGAGGGCCCGCGCGAAGGTGTCCTCATCGACGGCGCGTAGCTCGTAGATCTCGGCGTCCCCGTCCTTCACGTGATCGAACACCGAAGCGTACGCGTGCGGCCTGCCGTCGAAGCTCGCGATGCCGCGACGAGGGCCGTCGTAGTAGTCGGTCATCGTGTAGACGCGCTCGAACGCGCGCTCGTGGGGGCCAGCTGGCACGCGTTCGTCCTGCCCTGGACTATGAACGAAGCCACGGCCGCCCGCCCGCCCGCGCGCACGCCGGTTGCCGCGCCTTGCCGGTCCGGGGCAGAGCCGCGAGGTCGAGAGCGCTCTATCCGTGAAGGATGGCGAGCCCGGGTCTGCTGCTGCTGGTGCTCGGGGCCGCGTGCGTGCTGCTCGCGCTCCGCGGTGCGGTCGCGTATGACTTCGCGCGCTACGCGGTGATCGGCGGGTTCGCCGCGAGCCGGGGCACGTGGCTGCTCGTCGCCGGCGGCGCCGGGATCGCGCTCCTCGGGCTGATCGTGCGCCGTGAGGTCCTGCCGATCGCCGCGCTCGCGAGCACGCTCGCGGCCGCATGCCTGACCATCGCACTCGCCTGGACGGTGCACACCACGCCGCAGCGCCGCGACCCCGTGCGGCACGAGCAGGACTGCCGCGACCAGAACATCGGGATCGGCTGCCGCCTGCACCAGCTCCTCGACGCCCTCGAGCCCGGTCCGCCTCCGGCGGCGCCATCGCGCGCCTGGCTGATCCTCGCACTGAGCGCCCACGCGCTGATCAGCAGCAGCGTGCTGATCCGCGCCCGCCGGCGCGCCCAGCACCGCGCGTAAGTGCGCGAAGTCCCGCGGATCAAAAAAAACCAGCCCTCCGCTGTCGATCTCGCGCCGGCTCGCTCGTCGCTGTACGAACACCCAATGGCGCCGCGTGGCGCATCCGCGAAAGGACACGACGATGAAGGTCATGGTGATCGTGAAGGCGACGAAGAACAGCGAAGCGGGCGTGATGCCGACCGAGGCGCAGCTCGCCGAGATGGGCAGCTTCAACGAGGAGCTCGTCAAGGCGGGCATCATGCTCGCCGGCGACGGGCTGCACCCGAGCACGAAGGGCAAGCGCATCAAGTTCTCCGGCGGGCAGCGCAACGTGGTCGACGGTCCCTTCGCCGAGACCAAGGAGCTGATCGCCGGCTTCTGGATCTGGCAGGTCCGCTCGATGGACGAGGCCGTCGAGTGGGCGCGGCAATGCCCCGATCCGATGCCGGGTGAGGACGCCGAGCTCGAGCTCCGCCCCATCTTCGACGCCAGCGACTTCGGCGCGGAGCTCACGCCCGAGCTGCGCGCGCAGGAAGATCGCCTGCGTGCCGAGGTCGAGCGCCAGAACGCGAAGGCGTAGCGGCGCGACCTGCACGGGCCCCCGCGCCACCGGCAATCTTACTTGAGCCCGCGCCGGCGGTATCTCAGCTGGTCTGCTTGGACCCGGGTGGCCACGTGGGTTCGCTTCGCGACACGGATGTATTCGAGGCATCCGGGATCCAGGTTGCTCACGGCCACCACGACGTAGTCAGGCTCGTCGGCTGCGATCGAGAATGACACCGGTGGGTTCATCCGGTCAGGAAACAGCTCCCGCCAGCACCGCGTCGCGCTGGCCTGGAGCGCCCGGGAGATCGGCGGCGGCGCCGGTGGCGATGCCTCGAACACGCGTCGCCATGCCAGTCGGAGACGTCGCAGCACGCTCGTACCCTACTCGACCGCGCTCTCGAGACGTTCGTTCCCGCCGCGTCTTCACGACGGCAGGGACGGCGATGGACGCGGGGCGTCGTCGGCGTCAAACCGGTCGCGGCACACCGACTCGACAAGTATGTGCGATGGCTCGGAAATCGGCCTCGAGCACGGCGACCGCCTGGCGCGCGATGCAGGTGGCGCGACGCGCACGTTTGGTGGCCGTTGCGTCGCACTCGTCGGTCGTGACGTCTGCTACCTTGCCGCCGTCCCCATGAACAACAGCAAGACCACCAAGCAGACGGTCGCCCCGCAGGACCTCGACGCCGCCACGCTCACCCACCTGAACGTGCTGATCCGCCAGCGCGCACGCATGGCCCGCGCACTCCTCAAGCGGCGCCGGAAGAAGGCCGGGCAGTAAGTAGCCCGCGACGCGGCGTCCACGAGCGTCTCGCCGGCTCAGCGCTGTGCCGGCTGCCGCGGACCGATTCCCGTGGGATTCGGTGCGTCCATCCGCGCAGAGCCCATCAACCGGCAGGTTGCTCGCTCGTCTTCTCTGGCTCCGGAGGAGGGTTTCGAACCCCCGACCCGTCGGTTAACAGCCGACTGCTCTACCACTGAGCTACTCCGGAATGTGGTGGGGCTAATAGATGGCGTATGTGTGGGCAGGCTGTCAAGCGAACCGTCCCGGTAGCGCGCTTGGCATGGTGGCGAACGTCGTCAGGAGCGGGGAGGAACTCCGAGAGGCACATCACGGCGGGCGACGGACTCCGGGCCGATCCGGAGCTGGTGGCGCGGCAGCAGCGTGCGCAGGCCTGCTCGACACGGTTGCAGCTCTGCCGAGCTCGGCGGCGTGCTCGCGGTCGGCCACCCGTGTCGCGTGGTGCGGCCGCTCGTCGCACCGCCCGCCTCGCTGCATCACAACTAACGCGCGCGGCGACCTACGACTGCTGCTGCTTCTTCGCCTGGTACTCGCGCAGCAGCTGATCGACGCCAGGCTCGCTCGTCCCGGCGACGTGGATCCGCTTGATCGCGAGGCCGACGATCTCGCAGATCAGCTGGTTGTACGTGTGACCCGCCGCGGCGGCCGACGCGGCGAACGCGCACGAGTCGGCGAGGTCCGGGTTCGGGTTGACCTCGAGGACGAAGACCTCGCCGGTCGTGGTGTCGAGTCGCATGTCGACGCGCGCGTAGTCGCGACAGCCGAGCGAGGTGTACGCGTGGACCGCGGTCGCCTGGATGCGATCCACGATCTCGGGCTCGAGGTCGTCGATCGGGCACTTGCCCTCGACCGCGTGGTGGTCGCGGCTGTAGGGGTCCCACTTCGCGCGGTACGTGATGATGTGTGGCAGCTCGCGCCCGTGATCATCGAGGCCGCCCTTGAACTGCATCTCGTAGAGCGGCAGCGGCTTGTCGCCGAGGATCGCGCAGTGGATCTCGCGGCCGGCGATGTACTCCTCGACCAGCGCGGTCATCCGGTGCTCGCGGAGCAGCTGGGCGACGCGGTTGTCGAGTGATGGCCGATCGTGGACGACCGAACCGGCATCGATGCCGCCGGACGCGTCGTCGTACGCCGGCTTGACGATGAGCGGGTAGCGCAGCCCGTGATCGTCGGGCACCGGGTGGTCCGAGTCCACCACGATCCCCCGCGGCACCGGGACGCCGGCGGCGGCGAGCAGCGCCTTCGCTTGGGGCTTCTTCTGACACAGCGACAGCGCGAGCGGCCGGTTGCCGGTGTAGGAGACGTTGAGGAGCTCGAACACCGCGGGGACGTGGTGCTCCTGCTCGGGATCATCGCGGAAGAACTCGACGAGGTTCATCACGACATCGGGCTTCTCGGCGTCGAGCGCCGACAGCATCGTGTGGAAGGTATCGCGCACGTTGACGATCTTGACCGCGTGCCCGCCGCTCTCGAGCGCGCGCTGGATCAGCTGCATCTCGTCGTCGACGGTGTCCCACGGCTCGATCGCCAGGGTCGGATCCCAGTCGGGGGCACGCTTGTCGTCGCGCCGATAGTGCTCGTACACATCGTCGTCGATCGAGTTCCAGAGGATGAGGATGCGTGCCATGCGCGCCGCTCAACCACAGGTACCACTGTGCGCGAGTGATGTCGATGCACAGAGTGATCGCTACGAGAGCTCGGCGAAGCCGGGACGCGTGCCCCACGGATAGCGCGAGATCACTTCGTCAGCGCGCTGGCGCTGCTCGAGCCCGAGCTCGCCGTCGATCGCGGTCGCGAACCACGTCGCGAGCTCGGTCGCGGTCTCGAAGCGATCCTTCGCGCGCTTCGCGAGGCCGATCGCGAGCACGCGGTCGACGTCGCTCGTCAGCGACGACAGGATCGACGGCTGCGTCGGCACGCGATAGACGACGTCGTACAGCGTGCTCGGCACGTCCTTGCCGGAGAACGCCGGATGCCCGGTGACGGTGCGGTAGAGGATCGCGGCGAGCGAGTAGACGTCGGCGCGGTGATCGACGTCCTCGCCGCGCGCCTGCTCGGGCGCCATGTAGGCCGGGGTGCCGACGACGTGTCCCTTCGTGAGCGTGCCGGAGCCGCCGACCTTGCTGACGCCGAAGTCGAGGACCTTCCACAGCCGCTCGCCCTGCTGCTCGGCGAAGAACACGTTGTGCGGCTTGAGATCGCGGTGGACGATCCCGGCCGCGCGCGCGGCCTCGAGCCCGATCGCGACCTGCTGGGCGAACACCTTGGCCTGCAGCAGCTGGAGCTTGCGCTGCCGCCGCAGCTGGTGCGCGAGGTCGAAGCCGCGCAGCCGCTCCATCGCGAGGAACGGAACCTCACCCGCCGTGGTGCCGACCTCGAGGACGCGCACCACGTTCGGACAGTCGAGGCTCGCGGCCGTCTTCGCCTCGCGCAGGAAGCGCTGCACGTGGGTCGGGTCGGCGAGCGTGCCGGGATGCAGCAGCTTGACCGCGGCCTCGCTGTTGTCGGTGACGTGGTGCGCCTCGTAGACCTCGCCCATGCCGCCGCGGCCGATCAGGACCCCGAGCCGGAACGAGCCAACGGTCTGGTCGGTGAACCGGCCCGGGCCGCCGATCTTGAGGGCGCGGTCGAGCTCGGCGCGGGCCTCTGCGAGCAGGGCATCGCGCTGCGCGACGTTGCGGACCTCGACCTCGAGCTTCGACATCGCATCGAGGGTGACGCGCTGGCTCACGCGCGCGGTGAAGAACGCGATGAAGTAGAGCGCCTCGATCACGAGGATCACCCCGACTTGATCCGCGGGCGCGAGCCCGCTCATGTTGATGATGCCCCGATCCGTGATCGCGCCGGTGGCGATCGCGGTCGCGAGGCCACCGTGCAGCGCCGCGATCGTGACGTAGAGGGCCGTGGTGATCCGGGCATCCGAGCCGAGCCCGAAAAAGTAGATGCCGTAGACGATCATCGCCGCCACCGGCGACGCGGCGCCCCAGTAGTAGAGGCCACCCATCGCCCCCATCGCGATCAGCATCACGCCGGGCACGATCTTGCGGGATGTGTAGCGCGCCGGATCGCGGGTCAGCACGAGGATCCAGGCCGCCCCGACGTTGACCAGCGCCGATCCGATGATCACCGCCCAGCGCGCCAGCGGGTCGCCGGACGTCAGCCACGCGAGGATCACGCCGCCGACCGCCGTCACGATCGCCACCTTGAGGAACACCCGCGTGCGCTCGATCTCGTCGTGGCGCATCGCATCGATGGGCGACGACGCGGCGCTCGTGCCCGACAGCTTGGTCAGCGACGAGCTGTGACCCGAAGGTCGCTTGGAGCGGAGCGGCAGCTGCTGCGTGGGCAGCGCGTGGACACTCGCGGGCGCCTGGATGGTCCGGGTCTCGAGCTCGCCGACCGCGTCGACCAGCGAGTGCGTACCGTCCGTCCCGGGCCCGTCGTCGTCAGCCGACTCGTCCTGCAGGTGCAGGCCGGGCTGGTCGGTGGGCGCGCGCGGGCCGAGGTCGACCGTTGGACGGTCGTCGTCCTGCGGAAAGCCACCACGCCCCATCCCCGAAAGCATACGCCCGCCGTGGCTGGGGAGCGAGTGGGGACGTTACTTGGTCTCGCAGCGGTCGTACGTCAGCACGTTGCACTCGCAGTAGCCCGGGTAGCAGGTGCAGTCGTCACCGAGGAAGACCTCGGTGCAGTCGCTGCGCGTGCTGCACGCGAGCTGGGTCGGCAGCGCCTCGCACGCGGTGTCCGGGACGCAGCTGATCTGGCAGTTGCCCGTCGTGCCGGTGCAGGTCTCGACGCACTCGTAGCCGGGGGCGCAGGTCGCCGCGAGGCAGCCGCTGACGTCGGGAACGCACGTCGGGGTGCACGTCGTGCCGTTGCAGGTCTCCTCGCAGTGGCTGTTCGGGCCGCACATCACGGTGGTGCAGGTCGAGCTCGGCACGCAGTGGCCCCAGCACTCGTCGGTGCACGCGCCGGTGGGATCGCAGTTCGGGTTGGTCGAGCACTCCTCCTGACCGGCGGTGCAGCGCTCCCCCGGGTTGCAGTCCTGGTTGCCGGTGCACGCCGCGCCGACGTTCTCGGGCGCGCAGCGGGAGAACTCCGACGTGAGCGGCGGCGAGAGGCGGGCGGTGCTCCAGTTCGGTTCGATGTAGTAGGCCGAGCAGTCGTCGTGGCGCGAGCAGGCGTGGGCATCGAGGCCGACGCAGCCGCCGCCCTGGACCGGGCCCGACGGGGCGGTCGCCCAGCAGCCGCGGAACTCGGGGACGCGGTCATCGTTCTGGAACTCGGTGTAGGCCGCGCGGCAACCCGACGTCACGAGGCAGGAGTTCTCGTCGAGGGCCTCGCACTGGCTGTAGCAGCTGCCCCAGTCCGGCTGCGCGATGTCGGCCCCGCTGCTGGTGTCGTACGCGGGACAAGGTCCGCAGCGGTAGTCACAGCCGCCGCCGCCGAACTGCTCGCACTGGCCGGTATGGGGGTTGCGGTGCTCGTAGGCGGGCGCGAGGCCATCCTCCTTCGAGCCGAGCGCACAGGGAGCGTCGTCCCCGCCGCCGAAGTAGAGGTCACAGCCGGCGAGCAGGAACAGGGTGGCGATGGCAAAGCGGCGCATGGCCAGACCGTCAGCAAGGGCCGCGCCACGGTGAGCGCCCTGCGAACGCACGTACTTACCCGGCTTCGCATCAGTTTTTCGAGATCCGGGCCTGGCGATCCAGGTGGTTTTCGCGGCGCCCAGCTTGTGCGCCCCCCTCCCCCCTCATTAGATCCCGACGTGTCGCGCCTGTTCCTCGCCTGGCTGTGCTTCTTCCGGATCCTGTTCGGCAAGACGCTCCCCTCCGATGCCGTGAAGTTCTTGCCCGCGGGAGAAGGCCCGAAGCAGCTGCCCGAGCAGGTGCCAGACCGGGTGGCCGATCGAGCCGCCGACCGGGCCGTCGACAAGACGATCGACAAGCCCGTCGAGAAGCCGGTCGCGAAGGTGTCGACCGCGCAGCATCACCGCGACGGCGCCCTCGCGCTGCTCGCGCTGCTGCAGCGCGAAGGTCGGCTCGTGGACTTCCTGCGCGAGTCGCTCGACACGTACTCCGATGCCGACATCGGCGCCGCGGCGCGGGATGTCCATCGCGGCTGCAAGAAGGTGCTCGAGCAGCACCTCGCGCTCGAGCCCGTGATGCCGGGCGCGGAGGAGGCGAAGGTGTCGGTGCCGAAGGGCTTCGATCCCGCCGAGATCCGCCTGATCGGCGAGGCCAGAGGGGAGGCGCCGTACCGCGGCACGCTTCGCCACCATGGTTGGCGCGTGGTAGAGGCCAAGCTCCCGACGCTGGCGGATGGTATCGATCGCAACGTGATCGCCCCTGCCGAAGTAGAGCTCTCCGCATGACCCGCATCATCGGCATCGACCTCGGCACCACGAACTCCGCGATCGGCGTGGCCGGCGACGACCAGCCCGCGCGCGCGATGCCCATCAACCAGGTCGTCGGCCCGGGCGAGGTCGCCGAGCGCTCGACCCTGCCCTCGTTCCTGCTGCTCCCGAGCGAGCAGGAGGTGCCGTCCGCGCAGCTCCAGCTGCCGTGGTCGGGGCCGATGCGCTACACGGTCGGCACGTTCGCACGCGAGCGCGGCGCCGAGCTGCCGCACCGGCTGGTGTCGTCGGCGAAGTCGTGGCTGTGCACGCCGACGATCGATCGCACCGCGCAGGTGCTGCCGTTCAAGGGCGCCAACCGCGAGCTCGACAAGGAGATGGAGGGCGGCGAGCGGGTGTCGCCGGTCAACGCGTCGGCGCGCTACCTCGCGCACCTGCGCGCGGCGTGGGACGACGCCAACCCCGACGATCCCGCGGACGAGCAGGAGGTGCTGGTCACCGTCCCGGCGTCGTTCGATCCGGTCGCGCGCGAGCTGACCGTGGTCGCCGCCCGCGAGGCTGGCTTCGACAAGGTCACGCTGCTCGAGGAGCCGCAGGCCGCGTTCTACGCGTACCTCGCGGCGAAAGGCGAAGCGTGGCGCAAGGAGCTCGCGCCCGGTGACGTCGTGCTCGTGTGCGACATCGGTGGCGGCACCACGGACTTCTCGCTGATCGAGGTCGCCGACGAGGGCGGCACGCTCGCGCTCGAGCGGATCGCGGTCGGCGATCACATCCTGCTCGGCGGCGACAACATGGATCTCGCGCTCGCCGCGATCGCCACGAAGCAGCTGACCGAGGCCGGCAAGACGCTCGATGCGATGCAGCAGCGCGCGCTCGTCCACGCGTGCCGGCGTGCGAAGGAGACGCTGCTCGGAGACCAGCCGCCGAAGAGCGTGCCGATCTCGATCCTCGGCCGCGGCAGCAAGGTGATCGGCGGCACGATGAAGGTCGAGATCACGCGCGAGGATGCCGAGAGCTTCCTCGTCGACGGGTTCTTCCCGGTCGTCGCGCTCGATGCGAAGTCGCAGCGGCGGCGCGCCGGCGGTTTGCGCGAGATCGGGCTGCCCTATGCGCACGATCCCGCGATCACGCGTCACCTCGCCGAGTTCCTCGGCCGGTTCGAGAAGCTGCCGAGCGCCGTGCTGTTCAACGGCGGCGTGATGAAGGCGTCGAAGCTGCAGGGCCGCATCGTCGAGCTGCTCCGCAGCTGGTGCGGCCGCGACGTCCGCGTGCTCGCCGGCGCCGACCTCGATCTCGCGGTCGCGCTCGGCGCCGCGCACTACGGCCAGGTCCGGCGCGGCAAGGGCGTCCGGATCCGCGGCGGCACCGCGCGCGCGTACTACATCGGCATCGAGAGCGCGATGCCGGCGATCCCGGGCTTCGCGCCGCCGGTCAAGGCGCTGTGCGTCGCGCCGCAGGGTCTCGAGGAGGGCTCGACGGTCGAGCTCCCCGATGACGAGCTCGGGCTCGTGGTCGGCGAGACCTCGATGTTCCGGTTCTTCGCGGCGGCGACGCGCAAGGAAGACGGCGCCGGCGCGCTGATCGACGCCGACGAGCCCGGCATGGTCGAGCTCGATCCGGTCGAGAAGCTGGTCGCCGCCGATGGCGAGCGCAAGGCCGGCGAGCTCGTGCCGGTCAAGCTCGAGGCGCACGTCACCGAGGTCGGCACGCTCGAGCTGTGGTGCGTCGCGCGCGATGGCCGCGGTCGCTGGAAGCTCGAGTACTCGGTCCGCGAACGCGACTAGCGGTCGCCCCGGCCTGGCGGACACCGAGAGGGCGTAGATCCTTGACGCGAACCGCGCGTTTGATGCGTGTGCGGATCAAGATCGCGGTGACCTGCGTGCTCGGCCTGGTACTCGCGCTCGGGATCACCACCGACGTCCAGGCCGACGACTCGTGCCGCAGCAACGCGGAGTGCGCACCGTGGGAGGCGTGCTCGACCTCGCACGGCGTCTGCGACTCCGGCGACACCAACGCCGACGTGTGCCACGGGACCTGCGTGGCGGGCGGTGGGTTTCGCGTGATCCCGCGGATCGGCATGGCGGCGATCGACGCTCCGTCACCGGCGACGCCCGATGCCGCCGCCCCGGGCTCGACCCGCGGCGCGAGCTTCGGCGTCGAGGTCGTGCCGCCCGTGCTCGGCGGTCATCTCGCGGTCGCCGTCGACTACTGGACGCCGGGCATCGTGCGGGCCGGCCTGCTCGCGACCTGGGCGGCCACGCCGGGCCTCGTGCTCGGCCTCCGCGCCGATGTCACGCGCGCCACCCCCGGGCTCGGCGCGATGGCCGCGGTGCGGCTCGACTACTTCCCGTGGTGGCAGCTGCCAGCCTTCACGCCCGCGCACTTCCTCTCGCTGAGCCTCGAGGTCGGGGCCTGGTTGCCGGAGCTCTCGTCGACCACGCGCGCGCCGTTCGTGGTGCTCGCGCTCGGCATCTGGCTGTGATCCGGGAACCGCTGACTGTGCGCCTGATCGCACCGCGAACCTCGGGTTTTGTGGCTTGATGGATCCATGCGTACCTATCTTCCCTTCCTGCTCCTTGGCTGCTTCGCTTGTGGCGGTGACGACGGCGGCAACACCAGCGGCGCCGACGCCTCGACCGACTCCTCCGGCACCACCGACGCGGGCGTCGACGGCCCCGTCGCGCCGGCGATGATCACGCTGACCGGCACGGCGACCGCGCGCAGCGCTGGTGGCGCGGCGCCAGTCGCGGATGCAGTGATCGCCGCCTACCGAGACGCAGACGAGGCAACTCCGATCGCGATGACCACGACCAGCGCCACCGGTACCTTCACGTTGACGGTGCCGACCGGGGGCGTGGCCCTCGATGGTTTCCTCAAGGCCACCAAGGCCGGCTTCGTCGTGAGCTACCTCTATGCGCCGGCGCCGATCGCGACGGACACGACGATGCTGCCGATGAACATGCTGACCACCGGCAACTACGGAACGGTGTACGCGCTGGCCGGCGTAGGCGAGGAGGACGCCAAGGGCACGATCGCCGTCGTCGTCACGGACGCCGCGAACATGCCGGTCGCTGGAGCGACCGTGTCGAGCACCCCCGCCGCCACCTACAAGTACAACGGGGCGAATGGCCTGCCGAGCAGTAGCGCCACCGCCACGGCCGCCGATGGCGTGGCGTACATGATGAACGCGCCGCTCGGGGCGGTCACCGTGACCGCGGCCAAGGCCGGCTCGACGTTCGCGGCGAACGGCGTGAAGGCCTTCGACGGCGCGCTGACGACGACGCTGATCGTCCCGCAGTGAACACCGCGGCCGCGTCGGCCGAGGACCCGGCCGCCCGGTGATGCGAAGGCGCGGCGGATGCGGTACGAACACTCCGCAGTGCCCGCGCGCTACCTGATCGGCATCGACCTCGGAACCACGAACTCCGCGGTCGCGTACGTCGATACCAAGGCGGCGGATCCGCGCGTGCGGGTCTTCGAGGTGCCGCAGCTCGTCGCCCCCGGTGAGGTCGCGCCGCGCCGGCAGCTGCCGTCGTTCGTCTACCTCGCCGGCGAGATCGATCTCGCTCCGCACGAGACCTCGCTGCCGTGGCGCCCGATCGCCAAGGTCGAGCGCGATCCGCAGGCGCCGGTCTCGACGGCGATGCGGCCCGTCGTCGGCGAGCTCGCGCGCAGCCAGGGCGCCCGGATGGCGTCGCGGATGATCGCGTCCGCGAAATCGTGGCTGTGCCATCCCGGCGTGGATCGCCAGGCCGCGATCCTGCCGTGGGGCGAGAGCGACGGGCCGAAGCTGTCGCCGGTCAACGGGCAGGCGCTCGTGCTGCGCCACCTCCGCGAGGCCTGGGATCACGCGCACCCCGACGACGCGTTCGACGAGCAGGAGGTGCTGGTCACCGTCCCGGCGTCGTTCGACGAGGCGGCGCGCGAGCTCACGCTGCAGGCGACCGTCAGCGCCGGCTATCCACCCGTGGTGCTGCTCGAGGAGCCACAGGCCGCGTTCTACGCGTGGATCGACCAGGCGCACGGCGGCAAGGGGCTGGCCCCCGGCGAGCGCGTGCTGGTGTTCGACGTCGGTGGCGGCACCACGGACTTCACGCTGATCGACGTCGATGCCGGCGGCGAGGGCTTCACGCGCACCGCGGTCGGCGATCACCTGCTGCTCGGCGGTGACAACCTCGATCTCACGCTCGCGAAGATCGTCGAGCAGCGCGTGGTCGTGAAGAGCGGCAAGAAGCTCGATGCGCTGCAGTGGCACGGCCTCGTCCACGCGTGCCGGCTCGCGAAGGAGACGCTGCTCGGCGAGGACCCTCCCGACAGCGCACCGATCAACGTCGCCGCGCGCGGCGCCAAGCTGATCGGCGGCAACGTGCGCGACGAGGTCACGCGCGCCGAGCTCGCGCAGGTGCTCTACGACGGCTTCTTCCCGATGGTCTCCAGGGACGCGCCCCTCGCGCGCGGGCGTAGCGGCCTCCAGGAGTTCGGGCTGCCGTACGCGCCGGATCCCGCGGTGACGCGCCACCTCGCGGCGTTCCTGGCGCGTCACGGCGGCGTGCACGTCCACGCCGTGCTGTTCAACGGCGGCGCGATGACGCCCGCCTCGTTGCGGACCCGGGTCCTCGAGCAGATCGGCCAGTGGCAGGACGGCGCGCCGCGCGAGCTGGCGGCGTCGATGCCCGAGATGGCGGTCGCGCAAGGTGCCGCGTACTACGGCCTCGTCCGCCGCGGCCTCGCGACGCGGATCAAGGGCGGCACCGCCCGCGCG
>JALZOI010000722.1 GCA_030857245.1 Myxococcota bacterium | reverse complement strand
CCGCCGACCTCGTGATCTACGACGACCGCGACGGCGACGGCGCCCTCGACCTCGGCGAGAGCTACGGCCCCAGCGCGCCGAGCGATGGCGACGCGGCCGGCTGGGAGCGCTACCGCGAGGCGCTCGATGGCTGGCTCGTCCGCTACGGCGACGTCGACTTCGTCGGCCTGTCGAGCCCGAGCGACCCGGCCAACGAGATGGTCGCCCGCGCGCCGCTGACCGCGCGCTACGCCGCCGCGGACGGCACCTGGGTGGTCGCGCGGAACCTGCGGACCTGCGAGCGCGAGCCCGACTGCCTCCGCTGCACGACGACGATCGCCCACCTCGACGAGGCCGCCGCGTACCCCGTCTCGGTCGCCTGGGACCTGGAGCGCTAGCATGATCACCCCCCACGTCGGGTCTGGTCTCGCTCGTGCGCTCCGTCGCGCCGCCCTGCTCGCCGTCACGCTCGGCCTCGCCGCGCAGGCCGGCTGCGACGGCGAGGCCGAGCGCGACGACGACGCGACCGACGCCGGTGCCGACCTCGAAGGCGTCTGCGTCGCCACCCCCGACTCGTTGCTCCACCACGCCTACCAGGAGGGCGCGGCGCGGACTCGCGGCATCGGTCGCGTCGAGCTCGCCGGCGGCTACGGCCGGCTCTGGCTGCTGTGGACCGAAGAGCGCGACGACGGCATGACCCACGTCCTCGTCGCCGACAGCGACGGAGCCGTGCCGGTCGGCGAGCCGATCGACCTGTGGCGCGGCGTCGGGTCGGTCAGCGATCTCGCGCTGATCCCGGAGGCCGCCGACCGGGTCACCGCCGTGTTCACGACGCAGGCCGGCAGCTTCGGCGACCTCGACTTCGACTCCACCGTGTGGGCCGCCTCGGCGGACGACGGCGTCGCCGCGGAGCCGGTGCGCCTGATCGAGCGCGCGCAGGCGCTCCAGGCCAGCGGCGCGCCGCGGCGGCTGCTGGTGGTCGACTTCGAGACGTACGAGCTCCGCCTCGTCACGGTCGACGACGGCCCGACGGTGGCCGATGCCCGCGTCCTCGTCGACGACCTCCGGGACGCGGGCTACGACTGGGCCGCGCTGTCAGCGGTCGGCGACGGCTTCGTCCTGCTCGTGCGCGACGCCGACGACGTCCTCCACCACGTCGCGCTGGACGGCGACGGCGCCGCGCTCGGCCCGCTGGTCGCGACCGAGGCGACGATGCGGTTCGCCCAGCCCGAACGGGTGGTCGGCGTCGGCGACGGCGCGGTCGCGGTGCTCCAGGTGGTCGACCCGACCGACGTCGGCGGCGACCTGGTGCTCACCGTGCTCGACGCCGCGGACGGCACCACCCGCGCCCGGACCGTCGTGGCGACCGGAGACGGCACCCCCGGCGACTTCGAGGCGGCCGCGCTGGTCGACGGCGCCGGCGACCACGTCTCGCTCTTCTACACTCGCACCGATCCGGACTCGGTCTACGCCGAGGTCTGGTGGGCGGCCTACGATGCCAGCGGCGCGCCGGTCGGCGACCCGGAGCGCGTGGCCCGCGTCGAGGTCTTCCACGAGGGTGCCGGGCTGTCCGGCCTGCGCCAGGGATCGGTGGCGGCGCTCGGCAGCGACCACCACCTCGCCCTGCAATCGCGCTGGCGGATCGGCAACGACGTGACCGGCGAGCTCGACGACGAGTTCGAGGTCCACCACGCCAGCCGCTGCAGCGGGGAGTCGCGAGCGCGGCACTCGGCGACGAGCTTCATCGCACCGGGTCGCGGATTCGGAGGCTCGCGGATCGGTCGCGAGCGCGCTCCCAGGCTACGCTGGAAAGCTCATGCGCAGCATGCTCCTGCTCGTGGCGGCGATCGCCACCCCCGTATGCGGGCGGATCGCGTTCGATGACATCGACAACGCCGCCGCCATGGACGGGTCGATCGGCTCGCTGTCGTCGAGGAAATTCCGGACGCCGCCACGCGGCTGTGCTTCGGGTTCGTCGATGCCCCCGACTTTGATGCGCTGCCTGGCTCGTACGGTGACAACGCCGGATCACTCGCTGCGACCGTCGTCATCGAGTAGCGCGTAACGCTAGCGCGTGCGCTCGAGGAAACTGCGGAGTCGCTGCAGCCCTGCATCGATCGTCGCGTCCGTCTTGCAGAAGCAGGCGCGCACCAGGCTTCGCGGCGGCGACGCCTCGTAGAAGGCGCTCATCGGGATGAGGACGAGACCGGCCTCGATGACGAGCCGCTTGCAGAACGCGACGTCGTCCTCGTCGGGGTGCATCGACTCCGTCATGTCGAGGACGAGGAAGTACGTCCCGTCGCATGGCAGCGTCGGGACGCCGAGCTCGAGGAGGCCCGCCGCGAGGCGGTCTCGACCGCGCTCGAGTGCCGCGCCGAGGCCATGAAAGTAGGGCTCGTCGAACCCGAGGCCGGTGGCGACGGCGTGCTGCAGGTTCGGCGGGGTCGTGAACGTCGTGAACTGGTGGGCCTTGGTGATCGGCCGGAGCAGCGCCGCCGGCCCGCTGACGTAGCCGACCTTCCAGCCGGTGAGCGAGAACGTCTTGCCGGCGGAGCCGATCCGCACCACGCGTTCGCGCATCCCGGGGAGCGTCAGGAGCGGCACGTGCCGCACCGGAGAGAAGATCAGGTGCTCGTAGACTTCGTCACAGATCGCGAAGGCGTCGTGGCGCACGAGCAGCGATGCGACGATCGCGAGCTCGTCGGCCGTGAACACCTTGCCGGTCGGGTTCATCGGCGAGTTGAGGACCAGGAGCTTGGTCTTCGCCGAGAACGCAGCGGCGAGCTCCTCCTGCGGCACCGACCACGCGGGGGGACCGAGCCGGACCGCGCGCGGGATCGCCCCGAGGCGACGGATCACCGGCGCATACGTGTCGTAGGCCGGCTCGAGCAGCACCACCTCGTCGCCCACCTCCAGCAAGCCCATGAAGCAGTCCAGCAAGGCCTCGGTCGCGCCCGAGGTGATCAGCACCTCGGTCTGCCAATCGAGGTCGAGCCCGTAGAACCGGCGATCGTGCTCGGCCACCGCCTGGCGCAGGCTGGGCAGCCCCATCATCGGTGGGTACTGGTTGTTCCCCTCGATGACGTAGTCGGCGGCGGCGGTCCGGAGCGCGAGCGGCCCGCGATCGTCGGGAAATCCCTGGCCCAGGTTGATCGCCGAGTGCTCGCGCGCGAGCGCCGACATCGTCTCGAAGATGGTGGTGCCGTAGCCGGACAGCGTCGGATTGCCAGTCTTCACGCCCCACTGTACGTCACGATCCGCGATCCATCGCGGATACCGCGTGGCGCAGCCCCGGACCTCTTGCGACCGCTGTGGCGCGCGGCCCTCGCCGAGGCGGCGATGGCCTGCGCGTGCTCGCATTCATCACGGGATCTCAGGGTCACCGCACACATCCTCGAACACCTCGGCCTGACCTCCAACGCCGTGCCGATCGCGCCCGCACGCGCTCCGCCCCAGGACCCGGTCTCCGAGCTCGCGTTCGACACCTGAAGTGCCACGCCTCGCCTCCGCTGCCACGGTGCCGAGCGCGTCACAAGGCGCACTCGGCCGCCGGAGCGACCGACGTTGCCCGGCGCCAGCACAGCAAGGTTCCGATCGATCGACGACGAGCACGAGCACCGTAGTCAATAGATCGGGCGTACCTCGCCGTCCGCGCCGCGGCACACCGAGCTCGATCGCCAAACGTCAAGCTCGGCGGATTGCGTCAACGTGACGGCCAGATTCACCGACTCGTAGGTCCGGCGTAGTCCCGATCCCTGTTGAAATTTGAGGTGGCGGTCAACCCGACCCCGAGAGAATTCTCGGGGCTTCAAACCGGAGAGACCGCCATGAAGAAGACTGCCAGCAAGACACGTCCGACGGAAG
>JALZOI010000721.1 GCA_030857245.1 Myxococcota bacterium | reverse complement strand
GCGCCCTCGCGGGCGGCTGCGCGGCAGCGCCGGCGCCCGGCGTCGAGCCGAGCTGCGCGGCGAGTCGCTTCGGCGCCTGCGCGCGATAGCTCTCGTCGATCCACTCCTTGAACATGTCGATGTCGAGCTGCGCTGGGCTCGGCGTGGCCGAGACCCAGCCGCTCTTGCCGAGCCCGTAGCCGGTCGGCGTGCAGAACGGCAGCATCAGCGCGACACCACTCGAGCGCGGCAGCTTGCAGCCGATGCTGAACGGCTGCCCCGCGACGCTGAGGTACGCGAACGTCTTGTCGTTGACCGCGAGATCGAGGTGGTCCGGCCAGGGACTCTTGAGGTGCGCGCCCGGGTACGTGAGGCCGTAGGCCCGGAGCTCCTCGAGCGCTCTGTCCGTCGCCCGCTTCGGCTTCGCCATGCCTTCGAAGCTACCGCAGGCGATGGCGGCCGCGGCGAGCCGGCCGAGCGCTCGCGCAGCGGGGTGTCCGGAAATACCGCCCCCTGCGGCCTGGCGCCCTGGGATACGTTCGCTCGATGGGGACCCGGACGCTCGCGGCGATCGCATCGTGTCTGGCTGCGTGCGCCACGGCCGGGACCCCGCAGAGCGGGGGGGACGACGAGCCGGGCCTCACCGTCGATGGCGCGGTCGACGCCGCGGTCGACGTCCCGCCGGATGCGTGCCCCGACACCGACAGCGACAGCGTCTGCAACTTCCTCGACAAGTGCGCCGGCTTCGACGACGCCCTCGACGCCGACACCGACACGATCGCCGACGGCTGTGATCGCTGTCCGGGCGCCGACGACCGGATCGACGTCAACGCCAACCAGACCCCCGACTGTGTCGAGGCCGCGAGCCTCACGATCAACCTCAAGTCCGTCGGCGGTAACCTGTGGCGCGGCTGGCACTCGTCGACCGGCGGCCACAGCACCGACAACGAGAACACGCTGACCGGCGAGTACGCGGGCGCGACGTACAACAGCTACTACGTGTTCCCGATGACCGGGTTCACGGCGAGCGTGATCACCTCGGTCACCCTCGAGCTCCAGCTCGAGAGTTATGCGTCGGGCGACGCGACGGAGACGTTCTCGGTGTGGGACGTCAGCACGCCGGCCGCCACCCTCGAGACCACCGTCACGAATGCGACGGTGTTCGCGGATCTCCAGTCCGGCGTGCAGTACGCGAGTGCGACGGCGACCGCCGGGCAGGTCACCACGCTGCTGTCGATCCCGCTCGACGCACAGGCCGCGACCGATGCCAGGGCGAAGCTCGGTGGCGACTTCGCGGTCGGTCTCCACCTCGAGACCGCGCCGGGCCACATCCGGTTCGGCCACACCGGTCCGGACGCCACGCCGACGGTGATCCGCGTCGTCGTGAAGTACCTGCCCTGAGCCCGCGACGAACGGGGTGGCGACCTCGGCGGCCCTGCGGGGCTCAAGAGCGCTTGCTTCTCTTCGGATCCTTGGCGCCCCTGGGCGGCTTTGGCGGCCCATCTCCCCGGCTCAGGTCACTGCGCGGTCCAGCCGCCGTCGACGTTCCACGCGGCGCCGCGGACCTGACTCGCGGCCTCGCTGCACAGGAACATCGCGGTCGCGGCGAGCTGCTCGGTGGTCACGAAGTCGGCGGACGGCTGCTTCTCCGAGAGCAGCGCCTGGCGCGCCACGTGCTCGACGACGCCGTCGCGCGCCGCGCGGTCATCGACCTGACGCTGCACGAGCGGGGTGAGCACCCAGCCCGGGCACAGCGCGTTGCACGTCACGCCGGTCCGCGCGGTCTCGAGCGACGTCACCTTGGTCAGCCCGAGCAGGCCGTGCTTCGCCGCGACGTACGCCGCCTTCTGGACCGAAGCGACGAGGCCGTGCACCGAGGCGATGTTGATGATGCGGCCCCAGTTGCGGGCGCGCATCGTCGGCAGCGCGAGCCGCGTCGTGTGGAACGCAGCCGTCAGGTTGACCGCGAGGATCGCGTCCCAGCGTTCGACGGGAAAGTCCTCGAGGCTCGCCACGTGCTGGATGCCCGCGTTGTTGATCAGCACGTCGACGCCGCCGTGCTCCGCCTGCGCGTACGCCATCATCGCGGTGATCTGCTCGGGCCGGGCGAGATCGGCGGCGTGGTAGCCGACCCGCCCACCCGCGCGGCCGACCTGCGCGCGGGCGGCCGCGACGTCACCGAAGCCGTTGAGGATCACGGCGGCGCCTTGCTCGGCGAGCGCGATCGCCATGCCGAGGCCGATGCCGCTGGTCGAGCCGGTCACGAGCGCGGTCTTGCCGTGGAGGAGGGCGGTCATGTGGAGGCCTCGCGTGCGTGGGTGCGGATGAACGCGTGGACCTCGGGATAGATCGTGTCGCGCCAGCGGTGGCCCGAGAACAGCCCGTAGTGCCCGCAGCCCTCGGCGACGAAGTGCCGGCGGCGGTGCTCGGGAATGCCGGTGCACAGCGTGTGCGCCGCCGCGGTCTGGCCGAGGCCGGAGATGTCGTCGTGCGCGCCCTCGATCGTGAACACGGCGGTCTGCGTGATCGCGGCGGGGACGACGAGCGTGCCGTTGATCCTCCACGTGCCGCGCGCGAGGGAGAACTCCTGGAAGACCGTCTTCACGGTGTCGAGGTAGTACGCCGCGTCCATGTCGAGCACGGCGTTGTACTCGTCGTAGAACCGCTCGTGCACGAGCGTCGCTGCCTCGCCTTCGGCGCCGCGCAGGTGATCGAACCAGTACGTGCGATACGCGTCGGCGTGGCGCATCGGGTTCATCGCCACGAACGCGGTGAGTTGCAAGAACCCGGGATAGACCGCGCGACCACGGCCCGCATGATTGAACGGCACGCGGTGGATCATGTGCGACTCGAACCAGCGCAGCGGGCGGTCGGTCGCGAGGCGATTGACCGCGGTCGGCGTGATCCGCGCGTCGACCGGCCCGCCCATCAGCGTCAGGGTGCGCGGCGTCGGCTCGCCGGCGCTCGCGAGCAGCGCCACCGCCGCGAGCACCGGCACGGTGGGCTGGCAGACCGCGAGCACGTGGAGGTCGGCGGCCCCGAGCTCGCGGATGAACTCCTGGATCCAGGTGACGTAGTCAGCGAGCCGGAACGGGCCCTCGGCGACCGGCACGTCGCGCGCGTCGACCCAGTCGGTGATGTAGACGTCGTGCTCGTGGAGCAGCTTCGCGATGGTGTCGCGCAGCAGCGTGGGGTGGTGGCCCGAGAGCGGGGCACACACCAGCACGCGTGGATCGCGCGCGAGCGCGGCCGCGGTCGTCGGATCGTCGGAGCACCGCGTGAAGCGCACCAGCCGGCAGAACGGCCGGACCGAGACCGTCTCCTCGACGATGGTGACCTCGCGGCCATGCGCCTCGAGCGCTGCGATCCCGAAGCTCGGCTTGTCGTACGACCGCGTGATGCGATGCAGCAACGCGCAGTTGGCGCGCGCCAGCCGCGCGACCGGCCCCTCGTGGCCCCGGAGTAGCGTGACGCCAACGTCAGCTAGCTTGCTGACTTGGTTGGCAATTATGCGCTGAAGCTCGATGGTTTGGTACAGCATGGCGATCGGTCCTGCTCTGCCGAGCAGCATGGATCGACCCGCATTATTGTGCAATGCAACAATTGCTGCTTCTCACGGTCCGACACCGGCGAGCCGCCCTCGCGGGGCCTCCGTTGCTGCGCAGCAATCGCGCTCGCGGGGCGTGCCCGTCAGTCGTCCGCGGCGTCGGCAAGGACGTCATCGGAGTCGCCCTCCGCCAGGAGCACGCCGTGCGACCCGCAGCCGTCGCACCGCTCCCCGCGGTCGTCCTCGGTGAGCCGGTGGGCCTTGTTGGCGCGCCTGGGCGCGGGCCGCTCCGGCTTCGCGGGCGTGACGCTGCCGCGC
>JALZOI010000720.1 GCA_030857245.1 Myxococcota bacterium | reverse complement strand
GCACCGGACGGCTGGCCACCGCCGGGGCCGCCGCCCGCGTCACCCGCGGACAGGAAGGCGCCACCCTCGCCGCCCGGGTGCCCGCCCGGGCCCGGAGCCTTCCCGAACGAGCTGACCTGCACGATGCCGGTGATGCTGATCGAGGACACCGAGCGGATCACGAGCGGCGCGGTGATCGTCGTCGCCGCCAGCCCGCCGGCGGGGATCGCGACGCGCGAGAACACGTGCGTCCCCGCCGGGATCATCGTCGTCGTCAGCTCGTCGAGGTGCTGGACGCGCAGCACCGGCGCATCGTCGTCGTAGGTGGCGAGCGTGCGGCTCGTCGTGGTGCCGCCGGCCGGCTGGGTGACGGTGACGTCGAGGCGCGTGACATCGGTGTCGAGCGCCTCGTCGACGGGGAACACGACCGGCGCGGCGACCATGAAGCCGTTGTCGGCCACCTCGGTCGCGGCATCGTCGACCGTGCCGTACGGCGTCGTCGTGCCGTGCAGCGTCAGCGAGATCTTCGCGCCCGCGACGATCTGCGTGCCGTGCACGACGATCACGGCGCGGCGACTGCCATCGACACCGCGGCCCTCCTCGACGAGCGCCGGCGAGACCTTCGTGAGCTCGAGCATCGTCGGATCGGCGTCGAGGATGATCTCGGCGTCGGGCCCCGCGTCGGCGCGTGGCTCGGCAAGGTTGCTGGGGTTGTAGATCAGCGAGCACCCCGCGGACGTGCCGAGCCACGAGACGACGAACAGAGCTGCCACCGGCTGCCGCATCGGCGGATTATACGCACGGCTCGTCGAGGCTCACGACGCGCTCACGTCCGCGCCCCGGCGCGGCGGCGGACGTGGCTGCCGGTGGGCACCGACCGGCGACGCCGCCGGCGCGGGATTCCCGCCGGGGGCCACCACCCGCGCGCCCCGGATCAGACCCGGTTGGAGGGGTACATCGGGCCGTGTTTGCTCGTTCGGGCGGCACCTGGTGCCTCCATCACTTGCGTAGATGCCTCTAACCGGGTGAACGTAAGGGGGCATGGTTTCCTGCCTGCTGTGCTCCTCTCCCCGGTCGATCGGCGTGTTGTGTACGTCTCACGGCGTCGCGATCGCTTCGCCTGGCATCACGAGCGAGCAGATCTTCTCCCGGGTCCCCAATCCTCTCGCCGCGCTCATCGATGCGTGGGGCGTCGCTCACGCCATCGGTGACGGGAGCAAGATCGGCCGCGATCCTCGCGTCGACGTCGCGGTGTTGCACGCCTCGGTGTCGAGCGAGCATGCCGCCGTCAAGCACGAGGCTGGCAAGTGGCAGATCATCGACAACTCGAGCCGCAACGGCACCGAGGTCGAGGGCAACCGGATCACCGCCGAGCACGACCTCGTGAGTGGCGCGACGCTCCGCCTCGGCGACGTGAAGTTCTACTTCTGGCCCGAGGCGCTGCCGAAGATGGAGCCGCCGCGTGGCTCCGGTCGGACGGCGCCGACCCGCCGTGACGAGCTCGTCTTCAGCGCGAAGGTCACGACCCCGCGCGGTCACCAGCTCGATCTCCGCCAGCGCGTCGATGGCGGCGTGCTGCGGATAGCCGACTCGTCGATCGAGCTCGCCGCGATGGAGTTCGGGCTGCTGCAGCTGCTCGTCGAGCGTCGCCGGACCGTCACCGATCCCGAGCTCGCGTACGTCGCGTGGCACGAGATCGCCGATGCCCTGTCGTTCCGGTCGGTCCAGGCCGACTCCGAGAACGTCCGCGAGCTCGTGCATCGCGTTCGCCGCAAGCTCGCGAGCGTGCACGCCGACGATCTGATCGAGAGCAAGCGCGGCGTCGGTTACCGGCTCGCCGGCGAACCGGGCTGAGCGTCGCGCGCCGATGGCCGCCTCGAGTGAGAGCCCGCCTCCCGCGAAGGACGGCAAGCCCACCGCGAGGCGTCGCCGGCAGGTGCGCTGGGGGCGTCGCCTGCGGCGCGTCGGCCTCGCCTGGCAGAATGCGCTCGAGATCGCGCGCGCCGGTCGGCTCACCGCGCCGTACGGCGCGTCGTTCCAGGTCGTCCACGAGGAGCGCGTCTACCGGCTGCGCCGCTACGAGCGCGTCGCCCAGGCCAGCGCCCGGCCCGTCGCCGCGCCGCTCCTGCTCGTGCCGCCGCTGATGCTGGCGTCCGAGGTCTACGACATCTCCCCCGACGTCAGCGCCGTCGCGTACCTGCAGCGCAGTGGCGTCGACGTCTGGCTCGTCGACTTCGGCGCGCCCGAGCGCGAGGAAGGCGGCATGGACCGCACCCTCGACGATCACGTGCGCGCGGTCGCCGAGGCGATCACGCGGGTCCACGCTGCGACCGGCCACACCGTCCACCTCGCGGGCTACTCGCAGGGCGGGATGTTCTGCTACCAGGCGGCCGCGTTCCTGCGCTCCGAGCGCCTCGCGTCGGTGATCACGATGGGCAGCCCCGTCGATCTGCACCGCACGGTGAAGCTCGCCGAGGACACGACCGAGCGCCTCGTCGGTGGCCTGCGCGCCGCGCTGGCATGGCCGCTCGCGCACATCGAGGGCCTGCCCGGCTTCTTCACGTCGACCGGGTTCCGGCTGCTGTCGGCGCGCAAGGAGGTCACGCAGCTCGTCGACTTCGTCAAGAACCTCCACGATCGCCAGGCGCTCGAGAAGCGCGAGGCGAAGCGGCTGTTCCTCGGCGGCCAGGGCTTCGTGGCGTGGCCGGGCCCCGCGTTTCGCAAGTTCGTCGACGAGCTGATCGTCGGCAACCGCATGCAGTCGGGCGGCTTCGTGATCGACAGCCGCACGGTCACGCTCGCCGACATCACGTGCCCGATCCTCTACTTCGTGGGCTCGCGCGACGAGCTGGGTCGCCCCGCGGCGGTCCGCGGGATCCGGCGCGCCACGCCCCGCGTCGACGTGATGTACGAGGTGCCGCTCAAGGCCGGGCACTTCGGGCTCGTCGTCGGCTCGACCGCGCTGACGATCACGTGGCCCTCGATCGTCGAGTGGATGCGCTGGCGCGAGGGTGACGGCGCGGCTCCGCAGCACGCCTTCGACGTCCGGACCGCGGACCCGCCGGATCCGTTCGCGCGCCGCAAGCCCGAGGAGATCGTCGAGGACGACGACGAGGACGACGTGCACGCCGGCGGCTTCGATCTCGAGCTCGCGCGCGAGCTCCTCGAGAAGACCGCGGCCGCCGCGATCGAGCAGGTCGGCGAGTGGGCGGAGGAGCTCGGCAACTACGTCGACAACGCGCGGTTCCAGCTCCCGCGGATCACGCGGCTCAAGAACCTCACCGATGACACGCTGATCTCGCTCGGTCGCACGCTCGCGGATCAGGCGCGCGACATCGGCGATCGCACGTTCTTCCTGTGGCGCGGCCGCGCCTTCACGTACGCCGAGGCGAACCGGCGCGTCGATGCGGTCGTGCGCGGGCTGATCGCGAGCGGCCTCCGCAGTGGCCAGAAGATCGGTGTGATGATGAAGTCGCGGCCGAGCCACCTCACCGTGGTCACCGCGATCAACCGGCTCGGCGCCGTCGCCGTGCTGCTCTCACCCGACACCGCCGACGCGGCGCTACCGCGGGCGCTCGAGCTCGGTGAGACCGACGTCCTGATCGTCGATCCCGATACCGCCGCCCGTGCGCGCGCCGCGATGACCGGCTCGGTGTTCGTGCTGGGCGGCGTCGGCGAGGGAGCGTGGGGTCGCTACGGCGAGGGCGGCACGGCCGGCCCCGGCGCGCAGCAGACCCGGCGCGAGCTGCCCGCCGGCGTCACCGATCTCGAGTCGATCGATCCCGAGGCCGTGACGCTGCCGTCCTGGTACAAGCCCGACGCGGGCCGCGCCGGCGACCTCGCGATGATCTTCGTGACGTCGAGCC
>JALZOI010000719.1 GCA_030857245.1 Myxococcota bacterium | reverse complement strand
GGGCCGCGCGGCGGGGGCGGCCCGCACGCGTTCCTGCGCCCGTTCGCGGGCTCGACGGCGTTCGCGATCGGCCCGGCGCTGACCGGCGAGCGCGACTTCACCGGCACGGGCGCGGCGATCCTCGCGGCCGACCACCAGCATGCGCTCGCGAATCCCACGGCGTTCTATCCGACGCACCTGCGCGTGCAGGCCACGCTCGAGGACGACGTCAGCGTCGAGCTCGTGGGCCTCACCCTCCCCGGCGTGCCGGGCGTCGTGATCGGCACGAACGGTCGGCTCGCGTGGACGACGACGCTGAGCGGGCACGACGTCAACGACGTCTACCTCGAGAGCGTGGTGCCGTGTGGCGAGGGCAGCTGCACCGTGCAGGATGGCCTGCTGCGGCCGATCGAGACGATCACGGAGGAGATCCACATCGGCGTCGGCGGCGCGATCACCGAGACCCGCACGGTGACCTACGAGCACGTCGCCGATCACGGACCGATCATCCCGCGCATCGTCGATGGCACGCTGATGCCGCGGACGGTGCCTGCCGCCCTCTCGATCAAGTACACCGGCCACGCGGAGTCCTTCGAGATCCGCGCGCTCGCGGCGCTCGCCGTGAGCACGACCGTGCGGGCGGGGTTCGAGGCGGTCGGCGCGGCGGGGCACGGCGGCAACTGGATGTTCATCGATGCCGCCGGTGACCTCGGCTGGACCACGCACGCGATCATCCCCGAGCGCCAGGCGGGTGCCTACGACTGGTCGCCCGCATCACCGGACGGCGCCGCACCGTTCTTCGTCCTCGATGGCACGGGGGGGCACGAGTGGATCGGGCAGATGCTCCCGCGCTACGTCCCCCACGCTCGCTTCCCCGCGGCCGACGTCCTCATCACCGCCGATGCCGATCCGGTCGGCGCCAGCTACGACGGCGATCCGCTGAACCAGCGGAGCGCCGACGGCGTGCCGCTCTACGCCGGCGTCGCGTACGCGCCGGGCTTGCGCGAGGAGCGGCTCGCCACGCTGCTGGCAGCCGTCCCCCGCCCCGTGACCGTCGAGGATGTCGAGCGGCTGCACCACGACACGGCGTCGACGGTCGGCGCCAAGCTCGTGCCGGCGGTGCTCGTCGCCTTGCGGCGGCTGGACGACCCGGGGACGGCGCCGGCCGACGTGCCCGCGTTCGTCGCCACGCTGACCGCCGAGCAGCGCCAGCGTCTGGTCGAGGCGCGCGACGTGCTCGCGAGCTGGACCTTCGAGACCTCGCGTGGCGACTTCGGAGCCGAGCCGAGCTCCGCGGCGACGCTGCTGTTCAACACCTGGCTGCACGGCTTCGCGCGCGCCGCGATCGGCGACGAGCTCGCGCAGGCGGGCTACCCGCTCGATCGCCTCGACGACGCGCAGCTCGTACGGATCCTCCACGGCCTGCTCGTCGAGCCTGCGCGCCGGATCTCGAGCGCACTGACCGCCCAGCCGATCCTCTGCGATCGGCTCGCGAGCCCCGGCGAGGACAGCTGCACGAAGCTGATCCTCGAGACGCTGCTCGAGGCGCTCGGCGAGCTCGACGGCGGCCCCGCCGACTGGCGTTGGGGCCGCGAGCACCGCCTCGTGATCGCGCCGCTCCTCGACGATCCCGGTGAGCTGTTCCGGCTGCCACTCGCGGGCGAGACCACCGGCGATGGCTACTCGCGCGCCGGCGATACGTTCTCGGTGGATCGCGGAGATGGCGGCTGGGGCGACCTCGACTTCGCGCCGAAAGTTGCGGTCGCGCACCGGTTCACCGTGCGCAGCGTCACGACCGGCTTCGAGGACATCTCCACGACCCGCGCGCTGCGCGTCCGCCTCGAGCTGCCGGGGGGTACCGTCTTCGATCGCCGCGACCCGCACTACCGCGATCTGCTCGACGGCTACCTGCGCGGGGCACCGTTCGACGTGCCGACCGAGCTCGCCGAGATCAACCGCAACGGCGAGAGCCGCTGGGAGCTACGCTGATGGAAGCGAGTGCGATCCTGATCGCTCCTGACGGCGCCGGTGGTGCGCTGCACACGTTGCTGGACCGGCTCGCGAGCGTCGGCGTCGTGGTGGCGATCGTCGACGAGGTCGCGACGGCGGTCGAGCTCGCGGCGCGCCACGAGACGCCACCCGCCGTGCTGCTCGACCTGCGGCACGTCGCGGGCGGCGAGATCGAGGATCTCAAGTCGGCGACCGAGGCGATCCGCCGCACCCGCGGCGCGCTGCCGGCCGTCTCGCCGATCGTGATCACGGACGAGGCCGATGCGCGGTTGATCGTGGCGTGCCTGCGCGCCGGCGCGGGCGACCTGATCGATCTGCAACTCGAGGGCACCGCGACGGCGCGCGCCGTGGTGCACCGGATCTTCCAGCAGCAGCGCGATCGCTCGCGGGAGCTCGACATCATCGAGCAGCAGCGCCAGATGATCGAGGATCTCCTCAAGGATCTGATCCGGACCGAGCGCCGGTCGATCGACGCCGAGGAGCGGCTCGCCGCGCGCACCCGCACGGGTGAGATGCCCGCGGTCGCCGAGGTCCGGCCGCCGGCGGTGCTGCTGGTCGAGCACGAGCGTGCGGTCGCCGACGAGCTCGCCGACCTGCTCGAGGCGGCCGGGGTTGCGACGTATGCCTATGTCACCGGCGAGGAGGCGCTCCGCGAAGCCGCGACGCTCGCCGCGACCACGGGGCTCGACATCGCCCTCGTGGCCGCCCAGCTCCCCGGCATCGATGGCCTGGAGACCATCCGCCGGCTGCGCGCCGGGATCCCGAAGCTGCCCGCGTTCCTCGTGACCTCGGTCGTCGATGCCGACCTCGCCGCACATGCAGCCGACCTCGGCGTCGTCGGATTCGTCCAGAAACCGCTGGCGGCCGTCGAGGAGCTCGTCGAACGGCTCGCGCAGCTCGCGCGCGACGCCCTCCACCACACGCGCGAAGGCCTGTATCTGCAGCGCATCAAGGAACGCCACGAACGTGTCCTGGCGCGCTACCGGTCATTGCCTCGGGAGCCGTGACCGCCTAAGATCGCTTGGATCTCGCATGGCTACGGGTGCGCTCAGTATCAAGCTCAGGTGCTCCTCGTGGCAGCAACTGGCGACGATCTACAAGCGTGACCTCGCGCGCGGCACGATGTTCCTCAAGGCATCGACCCCACCGCCGATCGGTACGCAGGTCCGCATCGATCTGTCGCTACCGAGCGCTTCGGTGATCGTGCTGACCGGGGTGGTCGAGCAGCACGTCACGGATCCCCAGCGCGGCTCCGGGGTCGAGCTCAAGCTGGCGCCCATCCCGGCCGGTTCGGTGTGGATGATCGAGAGCGCGCTGGCCGCCGAGCAGCAGCGTCGCGTCAACACGCCGCAAGGTGGCGTCGGCAAGCTCGAGGCCGGCGTGTCGGGCCCGATCGCCGCGATGGGCGAAGGCGCCGGTCACGATCTGTCCGCGGCCGAGGCCGACCTCGTGCGCGCGCTCGCGGCCGAGGCCGAGTCGCTCAGGAAGCTCAACCCCTTCCTCGTGCTCGGCGTCGGCTACGAAGCCTCCGACGGCGACGTCCGCACCGCCTTCGGCGAGCTGACGAAGCGCTACCACCCCGATCGCTTCGCCCGCTACGATTCGACGGAGCTCCGCCAGGTCGCGGCGGAGATCTTCATCTTGATCCGCGATGCCTATCGCCGGATCGGCGACGACGGCGGTCGCGGACAGGTGCTCGCCTCGCTTGGTCGCAATGCGCCGCCACCGCGCGCCGTGTTGCCCGGCGGTCGGCTCGCGACCCCGCCGCTCGGTCTGCCGCGGATCACGGGCAAGCGGCCGTCGGCGCAGGTCCCGCCGCTCGTGAAGCCGGGCTCCGCCCCGGCGGCCATGCGGACCCCGATCCCG
>JALZOI010000143.1 GCA_030857245.1 Myxococcota bacterium | reverse complement strand
CCGCCGCCGCGAGTGCCGAGCTGGCGATCGACGACGAGCGGCTGCAGCGCCAGCTCGCGAAGCTCGGGCGCGAGGCGGGCCCGCTCGGCGATCACGAGACGAAGGTGCTGCTCGCCGCGTACGGCGTGCCGATCACGCGGCAGGCCGTCGCGACCACGCCATCCGCCGCGGTCAAGCTCGCGCGCCGCGCGGGGTTCCCGGTCGAGCTCAAGCCGTGGGGCCACGATCTGCCGACCGAGCCGGCCGGCTGCCCGGTCGAGCGCAACGTCACGAGCGACGCGCTGGTCCGCCATGCCTTCACTGCCGTGCTGATCGCCGCGGGCAAGTCGACGACCGACAACACCGCCGTGATCGTCCGCGAGACGCCGCCGCACGGCCGCGACCTGTCGGTCGTCTTCCTCAAGCTGCCGGCGCTCGGGTGGACCGTGGTCCTGGAGGCACCCGGGGCCGTGCAGCTCGCCGCGGCGCCGGCGCCGCTCCGCCTGATCGACGCCCAGACCCTCGCGGCGCAGGTCGTATCATCGCGCTCGGGCGAGCCCGACCTCGATCGCGCGGGCCTCGCCAACGTCATGCGCCGCGTCTCGCACCTGGTCGCGGATCTCGACGCGCGGATCGCGCGGCTCGAGCTGCCGCGCGTCGTCGTCGGCGGTCGCGGTGCTCGCACGCTGGTGGTCGACGCGGTCGCCGAGCTCCACTGAGAATCACGAGCCCTGATGATGAGATCAGCGACGCTTCCCGGGGCCGAGCGTATCGCTCGAGCGCACGCCGCGCGTGTTGTCGCAGACGACCTCGGTGAAGCCGTGCGCGCGCAGCGTCGCCAGCGACAAGCCGCTGGCCTCGCGGACCTTGCGGGTCAGCGCATCCTGCTGCTTGCGTACGAGCCGGCCGAGCATCGCCTTGCTGCACGGGAACCACGTGATCTCGAGCTTCGTGCCGGTTGCCGCGACGGCCGCATCGGTGCCGTCATTGACGAACGCGACCTCGAGTGCCTCGGCGAACGCCTCGCGCGCCGCCGGCGTGGCTCGCTCGTCGATTGCAGGCTCGGCCTCGGCGTCGCCGCCCGCCGTCGCCCCGTCGCGCCTCGGCCCCGCGAGCTGCCGCGAGCCGTAGAGCCCGAGCGCGCTGCCGCCGATCAGGGTGGCGATCACGAGCCCGAGCACCTCGTCCTTCGCGAACGCCATCGCTGACTTACCCGCCCTCGTCGCGCGGGACGACGAGCTCGAGCTCCTGGGCGACGCGCAGCAGCTGCTCGCGGGTGTTGAGGCTCGGGGCGTCCAGCACGCGCGAGAGCAAGCCGACGAGGATCCGGCCGAGGGCGGGCCCGGGCTTGATCGCGAGCGCCGTCATGAGGTCCTTGCCCGTGATGACGAGGTCGCCCGCCGCGAGCGGGTCGCCGCGATCGAGGATCGCCTGTGCGCGATCCGCGAGGCCCGGGATCCCGTCGGCGCGCCACAGCGCGACCGCGGTCGGCGCGTGCGCGGTGGTCAGGTCGGCGAGCAGCCGGCGGATCTCGCCGTCGGTCCAGTCGATGACGTGGCGCGCCGCGCTGATGCCGCCCACCAGGACCGAGGCGACCGCGATCTCGTCGTTGCTGAACTTGAGCCGGCGCAGGATGTCGCCCGCGAGCTTCGCGGCGTCGCGATCGAGGCGGCGGATCCGGGCGTCGGGCACCGCGACGTCGGCGATCAGCGCCGCGAGCCGCGCCGCCGGCGCGGCGGTGTCGACCCGCGTCAGCCAGCTCGTCACGGCGAGCCGGCGATCGGTGATCCACGTCGACAGCCCGCGATGCAGCTCCGGGAGCACGAGCTCGATGATCCCCGTGCGTTCGGCGATCCGCAGCGCTCGGGATGGCTCGCGCGTCGCGAGGATCTTGCGCAGCTCCTCGCAGATCCGCTCCTTGCTGACCTTCGCGAGCGATGGCAGCGCCGGGCCGATGCCACGCTCGGTCTCCGGATCGAGCGCGAACTCGAGCACCGACGCGAACCGCACCGCGCGCATGACCCGCAGGCCGTCCTCGGTGAACCGCGCGACCGCATCCTGATAGACGTCGCCGGTCGGCCCGACGGCGCGGAGCAGCCGCTCTCGTAGATCGCGCTGACCGTCGAACGGATCGATCAGCTGATCCTTCGCGACGTCGTACGCCATCGCGTTGACTCGCAGATCGCGACGCGCCAGATCCTCGATCAGCGGCACGCCGAACACGACGTGATCGGGGCGCCGCGCGTCGGTGTACGCGCCCTCGCCGCGGAAGGTCGTGACCTCGACGTGCGAGGCCTCGCCACGCCCGGTGATGATCGTGACGGTGCCGTGCTGGAGCCCCGTCGGGATCGTGCGCTTGAACAGCGCCATCACCTGCTCGGGATGCGCACTCGTCGCCACGTCCCAGTCCCCCGGCTCGCGCCCGAGCAGCGCATCGCGCACGGCGCCGCCGACGGCGACCGCCGCGTGACCGGCGCGCGTGAGGGTCTCGCACACCTCACGGACGTTCGCGGGTACCGCGACCCGCAGTCGCGCCGGATCCGCCATCGCTACTCCGTCGACGCGGCGCCGCGCAGGCGCGTGAAGATGTCGGTCGCGCGGCCGCGCAGCTTCTGGGCCTCGGCGCTCGCGCCGCCCCGTTCCTTCAGCGTGGCGAGCCCCTGGTAGGCGCGCGCGAGCTCGACCTCGTTCTTGACCGCGGCGAGGATGTCGATCGCGCGCCGGAAGTCGTCCTCCGCCGCCATCGTGTGGCCGAGCGCCGCCGAGACCTCCGCCTTGACGCGATAGCCGCAGCCGATGTGCGCGCGCAGCCCGACGGCCTCGCTGACGGCCACCGCGGCGTGCGCCTCGACGTCGGCGGCCTCGAGGTTCCCGAGCTGCAGGTGGACCTGCGCGAGCCGCTGATGCGTCACCGCCAGGGCGACGCGATCGCCGAGTCCCGACGCGAGCAGCTTGGCCTCCGAGAGATCCTTCGCCGCCTCGTCGCCGCGACCCATCGCCGACTTGACCTCGCCGGAGCGGGACAGCACGTCGGTGAGCGCGAGCTTGTCGCCGATCTCGAGCGCCATCGTGCGCGCCTCGCCGAGCAACTCGAGCGCGGTCTCGTGGTTGCCGTCCTCGGCGTGGACGCCGCCGAGATCGCACAGCGACTGCACGACCCCGATGAGGTCGCCGATGTCACGCCGCAGATCGAGCGCCTCGCGGAACTGGTTGATCGCGGCCTTGAAGTTGCCGGTGTCGTGGTGCACCCGGCCGATGTTCGCGAGCGACAGCGCGATCGAGCGGCGATCGCCGAGCCCGCGCCGGATCGTCAGCGCCTGGCGGTGGAAGTCGAGCGCCTGGCCGTATGCGCCGCGCAGCCAGTGCACCCGGCCCATGTCGTCGTGGGTCGACGCGATGCCGCGATCGTCACGGGAGCGCTCGAACAACTCGTGCGCGCGCCGGAGGTGGTCCATCGAGATGTCGTACTTGCCGAGCTTGCGATGGATGCGCGCGAGCCGGCTGTACGCCGCGCCCGCCTTCGCGAGGTTGTCGAACCGCCACGCCAGGTGGAGCATCTCGACGAAGCAGGTCATCGCCTCGTCGGTGCGCCCGGTCTGCTCGAGCACGTCGCCAAGGTTGTGCAGGCCCTCCATCCGCGCGGGCGCATCGCGCTCGCCGATCATCTTGAGGCCCTTCTCGTAGAGCGCCCGCGCCTCGTCGGGGGCGTAGCGCGACCGCGCGCGATCGCCGCCCTGCAGGTAGCACCGCGCTGCGCGCCGCTCGTCGCCGCCGCGCTCGTAGAGGTTCGCGAGGAACTCGAGCTGCTCGTCGCTGCGCTGCGTGGTCTTGGCCTCGAGCCACTGCGCCGCCGACAGGTAGTGGCGCGTCAGCTTGCCCTGCTCCGTCGACCGCGCGATCAGCTCGCGCTCGAGGTTGTGCTTGAACACGACCTCGGCCTCGCCGGGGATGCTCGAGTCATCGGCCTCGAGCGGCAGCAGGTAGTCCTGGTCCGCGAGGATCGAGATCAGGTCGCTGACCCGCCGGCGGACGTCCTCGCCGTTGCCCCACTCGAGGTCGAGCGCGCCGGGCACCGGATCGTGCGCCGGCTGCTCGAGCCGGGTCATCGCGATCACCGCGGACACCCAGAACACGTTGCCGAACACGGCCGCCTTCTCGAGCAGCTCGCGCTCCTCGTTCTCGAGCGCCGCGATCCGCGCCTCGATGGCCTCCTCGATGCTGATCGGCAGCTCGGTCTCGGCGGCCTTGTCGGGGTCGAGCCGCCACACCGGCCCGGTCGTGTCGATCGTGCCGTTGTCGAGGAACAGCCGCACGAGCTGCTCGAGGAAGGCCGGGTTGCCACCCGTCATCTCGACCGCGGTCTGCGCGGTGTCGTCGGGGATGTCCTTGCACCGCGACAGGAGGTTGCGGAACATCTGCTCGGCGTCGTCGGGCTCGAGGTTGCGGAGGTCGACGCGCTCGTGGTCGACCGCGCCCTCGCCCCAGTCGCCGGCGTGGACGAGCATGTCGGGGCGCGCCGCGGTCAGCATCACGACCGGCGAGCCGGCGAGGCCACCGACCAGATCGGAGACGAGGCCGAGCGACTCGGAGTCGGCCCACTGGAGGTCGTCGAGCACGAGCACGAGCGGGCTCTGCGTGGCGTCGAGCTCGATGAACCGGCGCAAGGCCGTGCGCGCGATCTCGGTGTGCTGCTTCGGGCTCTCCGCGATCGCCGTCAGGAACGGGGTCGGCGGGAACTCGAGGCCGACGTAACCGCCGACGAAGTGCAGCATCTCGGCGACCTGGTCCGAGCCCATCACGGTCCGGATCTCGTGCGCGAACCGCAGCCTCGCGACGTCGTCGGGGTGCGGCGTGAGCTCGAAGCGATCGCGGAGCAGCGAGATCAGCGCGGCCAGCCGGACCGGCTTGCCGTGGACGTCGCGCTCGGCGGTGCCGTGGAACACGCGGCAGGGGCGCTGCTGGTTCGCGGCGACCTTGCTGATCAGCTCGTTGATCAGCCGCGACTTGCCCGTCCCCTGGTTGCCGACCACGGTGACCAGCTGCGGCGCCTGGAAGTCGATCGCGCGCGTGATCACGTCCTCGAGCGTCGCGAGGTGGCCCGCGCGACCGACGAGCGGGCTGCGGACCACGCGCAGCGGCTCGGGCTCGGTGTCGATCCGGACGAGGCTGCGATGCCGCTCGGGGATCGGCGGCGGCGCGGCGCGCGACCCCAGCGGAGGCGTCGCCGTGCTCGACGGAGCTCGGCCTGGGCCCGGGGGGCGGGACGCTCCGTTCGACACTGCGACCGAGGGTACTCGCCCGCGGCGATCGGTCGCAAGCCCGCCTCGTGACGGACCACGTGGCCAGCGCGCTTCGATCGGGTGTACCGTAGCGCCCGGGATGGGTCGCCAGCAGTTCGTCTGCAGCCTCCGGCGGCCGGGCCTCGTGCTCGGTCTCGTGCTCCTGGCGGGCTGCCCGACGGTGGACCTCGGAGATACCCCGACGGACATCGGGCTCTGCAATCCGTCCGGCGGCATCGAGTACTTCCAGACCGTGATCTGGCCCGAGGTCATCCGCCCGACGGACGCGATGAAGGGCTGCACCCGCACCGGCAGCTGTCACAACGAGGCCGGCGGCAACGCGCTGAGCTTCAAGACGGTCCCCGCGCCGGACTTTCCCTTCAACTATCGCCAGGCGCAGGTCTTCCTCAACTGCGGCACGCCGGACGCGAGCCAGCTCCTCACGAAGCCGCGCGACGGTCAGGATCCGCACGGCGGCGGCGACATCTTCGTCGGCGGCAATGCCGCTGATGACATGGCGATCGAGAAATTCCTCGCCTGGTTCGACTGAAGAAGCCCGACGTGCGCGCCCTGCTTCCGTCCCTGCCGTCCCTGCTTCCACTCGTCGTGGCCTCGGCCGGCGGAGCCGCCGTGCTCGGTACCGCCGGCGATGCCGCCGCGGATCCCTACGTCCGCGTGATCGCCCAGCGCGCCTCGGTGCACACGGGGCCCGGGCCGAGCTACCGCGAGGTCTTCAACGCGGACCGCGGCGCCGTGTTCGCGGTGCTCGAGCGCGGCAGTCGCGACTACTGGTTCAAGATCGAGCTCGAGGACGGCACCAGCGGCTGGATCCTCGGCGACATGGTGTTTCCCTTCGAGGTCGGCGAGGCAGGCGAGCCCGGCGTGTTCACCCGGATGGGCCGCGCGATCCGCCGCACGCTGCTCGGACCCTCGCCCGCCCCGTACGCCGACGTCGGCCTGTCGTTCTCGGCCGGCGTCCTCGATCTCGAGGGCGTGTTCCTGCTGCGGCCGTCGTGGCTGATCGACTCGCACTGGGCGATCGAGGGCTTCGGTGGGCTCTCGCCGCGCTCCGAGAAGGACATCTTCCTCGCGGGGCTCGGCTTCCTGCTGCGCCTCGCGCCCGGCGCGGTGATCGGGCCGTACGCCACGATCGGGCTCGGCGCCGCGCACATCCGCCCCAAGGCCGACAACTTCGTCGACGAGCAGGAGACGCTGATGGCGCTCGGTGCCGGCGGCGGCGTCGAGATCACGTTCAAGAAGCAGATCACGCTGCGCCTCGATGCGCGCAACTGGACGCTGTTCGACCAGAACAAGTCGACGAACGGCCAGGAGTACTCGAGCGGCCTCGCGATCTTCTTCTAGGAGCCCCCATGCGCAGCTGCCTCGTCCTCGTCCTCGTCGTCAGCGCCCTCGCCGGGTGTGGCCGTCAGGCCGTGCGCGCGTCGGAGAAGCGCTTCCTCGCGGACCAGGTGATGGTGTTCGACGAGGATCCGCACGAGAGCAGCTCGAACGAGCACGTGCGGACGAATCGTGAGGGCGCGGCCGGCGGCCGGGGCGCGGGCGGCGGGGGTTGCGGGTGCAATTGACCAACGTAAGCGTAAACGTAAACGTGAGCGGATCACCGTCGGCGGAGCTCCGCGTGCGGACCGCGCCGGTGCGGCGGGTGCGTGGCGGCGGGATCCGGGGCCTCATGCTCACGCTCACGCTCACGCTCACGTGGTTTGCGGGGACCGCCCGGGCGGAGGATCGGGCGGAGGTCTCGACCTCGCTGTTCGCCGAGAAGCGTGAAGGCGCCAGCGGCCGGCTCACGGTCATCCACCCGCAGGCCCTGTTCGGCGTCGACCTCGGGCGCTTCGTCACCCTCGACGCCGGGTACGCGGCGGATGCCGTGTCGGGCGCGACCGCGAGCGTCTACCAGGTCGATGCGGTCTCGGCCGCGACCGAGTTCTCCGACCTCCGCCACGAGGGCACGGTCGCGCTCGGGTTCCGCGGCAAGCGCTCGCGCTTCACGGTCTCGGGCACGTTCGGCACCGAGCGCGATTATCTGTCGCGCCAGGTCGGCGGCTCGGCGTCGATCGACCTGCCGGGCCGCAACACGACGGTCGCCCTCGCCTACACGCATGGCTTCGACCAGGTCTGCAATCGCGACAACGGGGACGCCACGCCGCTCGAGGCGCGGGCGCTGACCGGCGATGACGCGTGCACGAAGTCGGCGGTGTTCGCGGGCAAGGATCGCGCGATGGCCGACACCGACGGTGCGCCGACGCGGTGGGAGGACCTCTCGATCGACACCGCCGCGATCACGCTGACGCAGAATCTGTCGCCGACGATGAACCTCCAGGTCGCGCTGTTCGGTCAGATCCAGGAGGGCTTCCAGTCGAACCCGTATCGCCGGGTGCGGATCGGGCCGAACGCGCCGCAGGAGCACATCCCCGATACCCGCGCGCGCTGGTCGGTGTCGGCGCGGCTCAATCGCTACCTGCCGCTGCTGAAGGCGGCGGTGCACTTCGATGGCCGGTTCTATAACGACACCTGGGGGGTCAGCGCCGGCAACCTCGAGCTCGCCTACTCGCAGTACGCCGGCAAGAGCCTGCTCGTGAAGGTCTACGCGCGGATCTACCAGCAGACCGCGGCGACGTTCTTCAAGGACGCGTTCTACTACGCGACGGAGTCGACGGCCGGCGAGTACTTCACCGGCGACCGCGAGCTCTCACCCGTCCGCAACGGCACGGTCGGCGCCAAGCTCACGGTGATCACGATCGGCGAGGACAAGCCCGTGTTCGGGCTGTTCGACAAGCTCCAGCTCAACCTCAAGGGCGACGTCATGCTGATCGATCTGCTCGCCGCCGACAGCCTCGCCAATAACCCGATGGGCATCGACCGCCAGTTCATCTACGGCAACAGCCTGATCGACGCCATCGTCATCCAGCTCGGCCTGCTCGGGAACTACTGAACAGCGAGCGGCGCCACGAGCGAGCCCGCGGCGCGCGCGAGCCGGGCGACCCGCGCCGGGTGTGAAACCTCGGTCCGCCCGTCGGGAGTGCTATCATCGCCCCATGTATCGCTATGGGGACGGGACGCCCTTTCCGCTCGAGGAGAACTTCATCGAGACGCTGACGACGGCGGTCGAGACGTGCACCAACGCGTTCCTTCCGCTGGCGGAGCTCGACGCGCGTCGCGAGAAGGCGCGCGAAGCCCGCCGCGAAGGGGACCGGGAGATGGGGCGGCTCGATGACCTCGAGAAGTCGGTGTCGGCGGCGCTCACGCCGTACATCCCCGCCGACAAGAAGGCCGGGACCACGCAGGCCGTGGCTCAGAAGATCGCGCAGCTCGCGAAGTCGCAGATCGCCGAGGCGAAGATCCAGGTCAACGCGCATGTCCGCGGGCTCGACGGCCAGGCGTCGCCGCGGAGCGCCGCCGATGCGATCGTAAAGGCGCTGCGGCCGTTCTTCAACGCGCACCAGCTGCCGACGATGCAGTGGATCATGTCGTGGGACGTTCGCGGCGGCGAGCCCCAGGCTGCCGCGGTCGGGACCGCCGGCCGGATCACGGCCTCGTTCGTGCTCGCGCCCGACCCGTACCGCGCGGCGATCCGCGTCGATCAGCTCTCCGAGGGCGTCATCGTCCACATGCTCAAGAAGGGCGTGTTCGGCAAGGCGAAGCCCGCGCCGGTCGATCTCGGCAAGTACGTCATGGTCGCGTTCGAGCACACCGCGAAGCAGCGGGTGGTGACGCTCAAGGAGAATCCGCACAAGGCGTCCTCGGGCCTGCGGTTCGCCGTCGGAGACGGCGGCGCCACCTGGGTCTCGATCTCGCCGACGGGCGACGCCGAGGGCGAGTCCAACCCGCTCGACCTGGACGACGTCGCGCCGATCCGGCAGCTCGTCGACCGCGTCACCGAGGTCTTCAAGGAGCTCACCGAGCAGCGCACGCTCGTGGACCTCACGTTCGGCGGCAGGGCCATCGGGGACCTCGACGAGCCCCGCATCGTCCCGCTCGAGCTGCTCGGCCAGCTGACGCCGCTCGCGCGGTCGATCCGCGAGAAGAGCCGGACCTCCGGTGAGCTCGTGCTGAAGAAGGACGTCGGCGACGGCCGCCGTGAGGAGCTGTTCGTGCCGCGCGCGACGCTCGCGCAGCAGTTCGCGCGGCTGCCCTCGGAGTACCGCCGCCCGTTCGAGGAGATGGGGATCACCGGCGAGCAGACGCAGCCGGCGATCACGCTGTCGCGTCCGCCGGCGCCGCCCCCGAAGCGCGAGGACAAGACGGTCGACGTCGATCCGGATCTTGAGTCGGATCTCTGATCGTCAGCCGGCGAGCCGGACGATCCCGTCGACGACGTTCTCCAGGATCACGCGCTCGCCGAGCTCGCGGCCGAGCGCCTTGAGCTGCGGCCCGGTGAACGGATCGCCGCCGACCGTCGACAGCGTGATGTCGCCCTTCAGCGCGCGATCCGCCGACGCGAGCCGCCGCGTCGCCGCTGCGAGGGCCGCCGGCTGATAGCTCCGCGCCTGCGCGATCAGCTTGTCGACGACGAACGGCGGGACCCCGAGCCGCGACGCCCACTCCGAGCGTGACGAGCCGGCCTCGCGGAGCTTGTGCACCATCGCGAGCTGGCGGACGTGGCGCGCGAGCATGACGACGACGCCGACCGCGCTCTCGCGCTGATCGCAGAGCGACGAGACGGCGGCGAGGGCCCGCGGCCGATCGGCCGCGCCGATGGCGTCGGTCAGCTCGAAGACCGAGCGCTCGCGCGTATCCGCGATCAGATCATCGACGTCATCCGACGTGACGGCGCGCGTGCCGCCCTCGCCGAGCACGAACAGGCCGAGCTGCTCGACCGCGAGCGACAGCCGCGACAGGTCGCTGCCGACCGCATCGACGAGCCGGGTGATCGCGGCCGGCTCGAGCTTGACCCCGTGCGCCTGCGCCTCCGCACGCACCCACGGCGCGAGCTGCCGCGGCGCCTCGAGGACGTGGAGGAAGCCCTTCTTCGAGAGCTGCGCGTAGAGCTTCACGCGCTTGTCGAGCTTCGAGGCGACCGCGACGATCACCGTGCTCGGGTTTGGCTTCGCGAGGTACGTGAGCAGCGGCTCGGCCTCGTCGGCCGGCATGGTCGCGAGGTCGCGCACGTAGATCATGCGCCGCTGCGCCATCATCGGCAGAGTCTGCGCGAGGGCGACGATCTGCTGGCCGCGGGGCTTGCCCTCCACGACGTCGTAGTTGAAGCCCCGGGCCGCCGGCGGCACCGCGACGTTCCGGATCGCCGAGACGACCCGCTCGATCAGGATCGGGTGCTCGGAGTGCAGCACGTAGATCGGATCGAACCGACCGGCGCGCACGTCCTCGAGCAGCTCGTCCACAGGGCGCACCCTAGCACCGGCGCCTGACGGTGTTAGGGTGCCTCGTGATGATCTCGCGGCGCTCGCCCGGCACGCTCGTGACCCTCGGCACCCTCACCGAGACCTCCGGATCCCGATGAGCGCGGTCGTCATCACCGCGGATCGCGCGATCGTGGACGGCGAGGCGCGCGACGCGACCGCGGTGCTCGCCGTCGACGGCGCGATCGCGCTCGTCGGTGCACCCGCGCTCGTGCTCGCGGACCCACGCGCGGATGGCGCCCGGCGCGTGAGCTGGTCGCGGCGGGCGATGGTCCCGGGCACCGTCAACACCCACAACCACAGCTTCCAGTCGCTGCTCCGCGGCATCGGCGACGACCTGCCGTTCCTCGCGTGGCGCGACCAGGCGCTGTACCGCTACTCGCCGCGGCTCGACGCCGAGGGCATGGCCACCGCCGCGCTGTTCGCGTTCGGCGAGATGCTGCTCCACGGCGTGACGACGGTCTGCGACTTCTACTACCTGAACGCGCAGGCCAACGACAACGCGTCCGCGACGATCGAGGCGGCGCGCCAGCTCGGCATGCGCATCGTGCTCGCCCGCTGCTTCTACGACTGGGACGGTGCGCCCGCGCAGTATCGCGAGTCCGTCCCGCAGGCCGTCGCCAACTTCGAGGCGCTCGCGCGGCGCTACCAGGACCGCGAGCGGTTCTTGACGAGCGTCCAGCCCGCGCCGCACAGCCAGCATGGCGCGAGCGTCGCGATGATCGAGGCCGGCGCGGGCTGCGCGCGCGACGCCGGCGTGCCGTGGCACATCCACCTCGCCGAGGAGCAGTACCAGGTCACGCAGTCCCTCGAGCGCACCGGGGCGCGCCCGCTCCACGCGATCGCGGCGCTGCCCGTCGACCTCGCGACGATGATCGCCGTCCACGGCTGCTGGTTCGACGAGGGCGAGCGCGCGCTGCTCGCCGAGCGCGGCGGCTCCCTCGCCTACTGCCCGGGCTCGAACATGTTCCTCGGCGATGGCGTCACCGACCTCGTCGATCTGGTCGCCCGCGGCGTCAAGGTCGGCCTCGGCACCGATGGCGGTTGCTCGAACAACCGCGTCAGCGTGTTCGACGAGATGCGGATGGCGGCGCTGCTCCAGAAGGTCCACCGGATCGACGGGCAGGCGATCGATGCCGAGACCTGCTTCGCGCTCGGCACCCGGACCGCCGGCGAGGTCCTGCGCCTCCCGGTCGGCCGGATCGCACCCGGCTTTCGTTGCGATCTGGTGGCGCTCGATCTCGACGACCCCTCGCTGTGGCCCGCCCAGGCCCTCGAAAAGAACGTCGTCTATTCACTGTCACCTCGCGCAGTTACGGACGTCGTGGTAGATGGTCAAGAGGTCGTCGTCAACCGGCGCCTGACTCATGTCCCCCTCGACGACATCCAAGCCCGAGTCGCCAAACTCACGCACGACTGGCGACGCGCCTGATGCCGTGACGGCCGGGGATCCAGGCGGCGCGTCCGAGCATCCGCTCCGCCCGCGACCACCCGGCGCGCCCGGCCGCGGCGCGGTCGAGATCGAGCTCGAGATGTCGCGCCAGCGAGCGATCGGCTGGACGGTGTTCGGCCTCGTCGTCGGTGCGCTCCTGATCTGGAAGCTCGGCACGGTCGGCGTGTGGGTCGGCGTCATCCTGATGCTCGTGGGTGCGTTCCGCGCCTGGCAGCTGGTCCAGACCTTCGTGCACCCGCCCGGCACGATCCGGGTCAGCGAGCACGAGGTGTCGCTGCCGCGCGGGCTCTGTCTGCCGCGGCCCGTCCAGGTCACGCCGGCCGACGTCACGGCGGTGTACTTCCTGCGCCGGTCGGTGCCGTGGAACCGCTCGGCCCCGGTCCTCGTGATCGAGCTCGGGCCGAAGGCGATGGCGTTCCCGCGCGACTGGTTCGCGTCGGAGGCCGACCAGCGCCACGTCGTGCATGCGCTGCTGCGCGGCAAGGGCCTGCCGGTCGTGACGCCCGCGGCGCCGCCGCCGACCGCCGCCGAGTCGGCGTGATCCCCGCGCGCCCCGTCGCGATCACGATGGTCGTGCTCGCCGCGATCGCCGCGCATGCCCACGCCGAGCGGCTC